>WQSD01000036.1 GCA_009788105.1 Oscillospiraceae bacterium
CCGTAAAACAATGAAATTTCTCGTCCAACGACTGGATTGCACGCGGAAAATCACCGCTTTGCAATGACGAGGCTGTTTGTTTGGGGTTAAGACTTGAAATTAAGCTGTTGTTTTTGTTTCGATACAAGTTTATTGCGGTATCCACCCGGTTATTTCGTTACAACTTTATTAAACCCTGTGTTTAATTATTAAACCCTAATTAAACAACCCGGTCATTGACTTGCACCCCATTATACCATATAATATAGTCAGCTTGCAAGCAAAATCACAAATAAAATGGAGAACAACTATGAACATTACCATCACAGAAAATCTGAAAACTTTGCGTAAAAACGCAAGCAAGACCCAAGAAAACCTCGCCGACTTTCTCACCATATCCATCAACGCCGTATCCAAATGGGAGCGGGGCGAGTGCTACCCCGACATTGAACTGCTTCCGAAAATCGCCGCGTTCTACGATGTGACTGTGGACGATTTGCTGGGTGTGGGTGAGATACGCAAGCGGGAGCGGATAGCCGAGATTCACAAGGTGGGGAATGTGTTGTTGCAAGCGAAAAATTACAAAGAAGCTATTAAGCACTACGCCAATGCATTCAATAAGTTCCCTCACGATAAAGGCATAGTTCTGCGATATTCCATGGCATTAGGACTTGGCGGAGATGCTGCTGATGCTCATTGTGCCGCTGACTTATGCTCTTTTATAGCGGATAGCTTTAATTCAAGCAAAATTCAAAATACAGCACAGGCGTTATTGTGCTTTATCAGTGCGAAATTGGAATTTGACAAAAATAACAATAGTAGTTATGGCATAACTTCCGCTTTGGAAATCGCCCGTAACTTGCCACATCAACGAGAAAGCCGTGAAGTTATCACCGAAGCGTTGGAAAACCGTGTGACTGCCGAGAATGTGGAGGAATATCTGCACTTGATAGCCGTGGGTGATGATAGTTATTTTCGGAATAACGAAAACTCGCCCAACAGTTGAATTTTTCGCCCTGAACTCGCCTAATTTGTTATTGCCTTTCTTGGCGGTATGGTGTAGAATATAGGTAACATATGTTGCTTTTGTAGGGACGGTCGCCCTCGGTCGCCTGCCAAACGGCACGCACCAAACAATCGGGCGGGCATGGAAACCCGCCCCTACAAGACAACCGACACTTCACATCATTGCCGTAGGGGCAACCCTTGCGGTTGCCGCCCACACAAGCCACCCCGTCAATGCTACGCATTGCACCCCTCCACAGAGGGGAAGAAGGTCAAGGGCACACCGCACCCAAGCCCTCTTTTTTCAAAGAGGGTGGCACGAACGAAGTGAGTGACGGGTGTTTTTAGACGCGCAATGGTCGTCCCTACATGGCTCTGTGCAACCACAAACCGGAGGTCAAGAATGAACATCACATTAAACGAAAGCATTAAACGGCTACGAAAAGCCAGGGGCGTGACCCAGGAAGTCCTTGCGGATTATCTGGGTGTGTCCTTTCAGTCGGTGAGCAAATGGGAGCGGGGAGAGGCGTACCCGGACATCACCCTGCTGCCCCAAATCGCCGAATATTTCGCCGTGAGTGTAGACCAACTTCTTGGCATTGGAGAAAGGAGGAAGGATATGTTCAAACTACGTTTTCCCGAGCCGATTGTGTTCGTGAATTCCCTTGCGGACACGGCTGAATGGTACAAAGCTAACCTGGGCTGGAAAGGCCCGCGCCCGGAGGACATGGCAGAGTGCAACGCCTATGGTCACATGATGATTGAATTAGACAGCGACTACGAAAACGGCTTTGGCATCCACTTTATGTGCGAGCCGACACGCGCCACAGGTGGTCGTGGGTCGGCGTTCATCTTTGTGGAAAACCTCGTCAGCCTGCGAGAGGATATTCTCGCCCGCGGTTGCGAAAGTGTCACCGAGATTTTCGACCAAGGTTGGGGTACAAATCTGTTCTTCGTCACCGACCTGAACGGCTTCGAGCTTCGCTTTGCGGAGTGGAAGTGTGAGGGGTAAGGGCAAGGATGTTTTACCACGAACGAACACGAAAATACACAAACAAAAGCATAGGAATGCACCGCACTCCTATGCTTTGTTGTTGTGGTGGTTGTAGGGACAGGGTTTACCCCTGTCCCTACGTGTATGCACTAATATTTCGTATGCGCTTCACGAATGGCTACCATCTCTGAACGAATTTCGTCCAGGTCAAGCACCATTTCCATCATGCTGACTTGCTCGTCGTACACAGCAGCGTCAACTTCATTCTTAATCTCGTCTTCGCAAACGTGGTAAACTCTAAGTCCCAACTGGACTCCTGTCAATGGTCCTGCAAAAGTGGGGTCGCCGGCGGTAACTGTTTCAGCCGCAAGCCCGGACGCTTCGCCTTCGGCGGCACCAAGAACAACAACGATGTTTTCCGCACCGTATTGCTCGGTAAGCTCCTTAACCCTCTTTTGATTTTCAAGATCCATTGCACCAGCCGCCGTTCAGACAAAGCATTCGGTTGACGCGAAAACAACGTCTGCACCAGCAGTTTTGACACATTCCTCGATGGCCGGTCCGGGTATCCCGTCGCGGTCGCCGATGACAATGACTTTTTTGCCATTTAACATGACGTTTCCTCCTTTTTGAGCCTGTATAGTCGGTTATTGACTATGAAAGCTCTGATTTTTTATTTATTGAAACGCATTTCCGCTGTTGGGCGGCAGTGCGTAACTTGTGGGATTAATTGTTGCTGAACAATAATGCCAACAGCAAAAGACCAAAAGCAACGATAACAAACGAGCAGAAAATGTTTATCCAACGCCATTTTCTTTTATTATATGCTTCCTCGTATTCGCCGCCACAGTCTTTGCTCTCGCCAAAATCATTCTCTTCGCAAAACACAAACTCGTCCGAGGACATGAATGCGTCTATCAACTCTTTCGCTTGCTGTGACACGCTTTCCGGAACAATGACAGTATGCCCGATTGCATGAGGCACACCATTTGCACTCACAAATGCACCGTAAATTGGCTCGTAAACCGCCGGTATGCCTTTTTCCTCAAGCAAACCGCGTATCATGCTTAGCTCAAATTCATTTTTTGCAATAGCAACTTTGACGGGCATGTGGTATTCCTTTTAGAGATTGTATTGATTGTACGCTGTTGTAGGGGCATACCTTGTGTCTGCCCACCTTTGGTCTTGTTGTCGTTTGGAGGGCAGACACAAGGTATGCCCCTACAGCGAGGAGGTTTAGCCAATATACTTCTCAATCATCGCCGTTATATTCGCCTCGGTGCAGTCGTCTTTCACCAATTCTTCGATTTTCTCGCCGTTTTGGTAGATGGCGACAACAGGCAAGCCAAGGATTTTTTGTCCAATGGCAAGGCGACGGGCTTTGCTGGTGTTCAGTTTAGCGAAAGTCAGCTTGTCCCCGTATTTGTCGGCGCAAGCGTGAACGAATGGCATAAGTGCCTCGCATGGGGCGCAGCCGTCGCCGAAAAAGTCAACGAAAAATGTTCCCTGGGCTTGCAAAATCTCGGTCTCAAAGTTCTCTTTTGTTAGTTCTAACATGGTGGTACTCCTTTGTTTTGTGGTTTTATTAACGCTATCGATTGTAGCGTGATTAGCTTTTTATTGCCATTAGGTATAGAGAAAACATTTCCATTACATTTTACGCTTAAATGTAGCAAAAATTCCATTTGTTCCGTTGTTAATGGTAGCTAATGTTGTTCCAGTTATAATCGGTGCCTGTATGCAAAAAAACGACACCAATTCCCATCCTTGTTTCCCATAGTCATTCAACTGCTCAGTGAAATGTTCGGCACTCCAAACAGATGACACTATTTTGTCCATTTTCTTGCCCCCAAGCTCAACTTTAGGCTCAAGTTCTATACTTAGATATTCCCATTTTTCCATTTAGCTCTCCTTTTGTGGGGGGGTATTTCACATCTTTTACAAAGCAAATAACTCGCTCTTTTTGTGGGCACCGACTGGTATTATTGCCATATATCACTCCTCAAAGCGTTTTCAATATTTTCTTGCATTCCTGCTTTAATTCGGGAATGTGGTTTGTGGCAATATCCCATATTTCGTCCATGTTTATTTTATAGTACGAATGGACAACTTTGTGGCGAAGGGATATTATCTTTTTCCATGGAATATATGTGTGTTTCAAAATAAATTCCGCAGAAAATTTATTGGCAATTTCGCCGATTTGCAACACGCACATATTTATTGCGTATTGCGATTTAACATCATTAACAAACAGCTCTTTGCTTAACTTGTCATCTGATATAAACCCTTCAATATCATCAGCATAATCAATTATTTTTTTCAAAATAACCTTATCTCTATTCATGTTCATACAGCACTACCTCGTCTTCTATTGCATAGGCAATGGGCGATTTTTTCAAGCTGTCGTATGTGATAACGTCAACATCAATTTTCATTGCGTCCTCCAAGTCAAGAATAAACCCGAAATAATCCAACCCACGCAACTTTTCGCTACTACCTTTGTCAATAACAAAGTCAATATCCGACCACTCACGGGCTTCGCCACGAGCGTATGAACCAAAGAGGGCGAGTTTTTTAACGCCGTATGCTTTGGCAATTGGCACGGATATTTCTTTGATTTCATCAACTGTGTAGATTTTCATGTTGTCTACTCCGCAACGGCAGTTTCGTTGTCGTCGTTCACATTTGCGTCCTCGCCAATGAAGCCCCCGTCCATACGTGCTTCCATCCACTCGATTAGGCGGGTGCGGCTGAAGGTATATACTGTTGTTTCTGTGTATTGGACTTGGTATCCGGCGGCTACACTCGGGGGACGCGGTCGATTGCCGAAATCGTCAAAATCGTCTGGTCCTACTGAAAATGGTGCATTTGCCGGGTACATCATATTTGGTCTGCTCGGATGAACATACCATCTGTCCACTTGTATGCGTGTAGTAAAAGTTCCGTCAAGTTCTCCACTTTCTGCCAAATTTATCAGTTCGCTTTGATTTAAGCGCAGAAACGATGCCGCTTGCCAGTCGTCAAGAAACTCGCCGAACTGCTCTTGCATATGCCCATGAGGGCAATGGACATTCACATGGGGATTGCAGTTATGGCTACGATGACCAAAGATGTTAACTATAACAAGCAATGCAATGATTATTGTTGCGGCAATGATAAGACTGCCGATGATTATTGGGCTGGATTTGTTTGGTGATGGATGAAAGGTCGTGTTGTCCATGGGGGTCTCCTTGTGGGGGAATGTGTGAATCAGCGGGCGGGCACAAAAGTCCGAAACCCGCCCCTACGGGTTTTCTGCGTTCCGTTCGCACGGGCGACCGCAAGGGTCGCCCCTACAAGACAACAATTTCTAAAGTTTTTAGTCAAGTTTTTTACAAAAAACTTGTCGGGTGTGGGCGGACAGCCCACGGTCTTGACCTTGTGTCTTGACCTTGTGTCTTAACCTTGTGTCTTGACCTTTTGACCTTACCCTACGCCAAATAATGCTCGCACATTGTCGCCGCAATTGCTCCGTCTGCCGCGGCGGTGACAACTTGGCGCAACGTCTTCTTGCGAAGGTCACCGGCGGCGAACACCCCGGGAATGTTGGTGCGCATATCCTCGTCGGTAACAATATAGCCCCGCTCGGTGGTCAGCTTGCCCTCCACAAGGGCAGTATTCGGCACAAAGCCAATGAAAATGAACACCCCGAATGTGCCGTCCTCTTCGTCTGCTTCAACCTCGCGAGTTTCGCCACTTACTGTGTCACGCAGGGTCATTGACGTGAGAATCCCGTCGCCTTTTAGTTCCACAACTTCGGTGTTCCACGCAATTTCCACCTTTGGATGAGCGAAAACTTTCTCCTGTATGGCTTTTTCGGCAGTAAGAGCCTCGGTGCGGTTAAGGATAGTCACTTTGCGGGCGTATTTTGCGCAAAACATTGCCTCTTCCACCGCAGAATTGCCGCCGCCCACCACATACACCTCGAAATCCTCGAAGAATGCGGCGTCACAGGTGGCACAATAGCTCACCCCTTTGCCGGTGAATTCCGCCTCACCCGGGCAACCTAACTTCCGTGGGAATGCACCTGTAGCAACGATTACCGTCTTGCCGTGGTACTCCCCCTTTGCGCCTTTGATGACCTTCACATCACCCTCAAGGGTGAGCTCGGTGATGGTGTCGAACACCTTTTCCGCTCCAAACTTCGTCGCCTGGTCGGACATACGGGCGATAAGAGTCTGCCCCGACTCGTGCTCAATGTTGCCTGGGTAGTTCTCCACCTCGCTGGTGGTGACGATTTGTCCGCCCTCGCGCTCTTTTTCGATAAGCAGAGTGGACAGGCGCGCCCGCCCGGCATAAAGTGCGGCAGACAGCCCCGCAGGACCTGCGCCAATGATGATTACATCGTATGTTTTGTTCATGATTTTTACCTCTGATAAATTATTTTTCCTGTTTTCATGACATGGGCTACAAAGCCACTATCGTCATTTTGTTTGTCGAGCAAATGCGGTTCAATGTCAAAGCTAATGCCATGGCATAATTTCCACAGATGTGCTGATGTATCAAGCCAATCGCCATCAAATCCGTCAAAAATTACGCCAACATCAATATCGCTGTCTTTGTGTGGTGTGCCGTTGATGTGCGAACCGAAAACAATGATAGCAGACGGGGAATATTTTTTTGTAACAGCTGTTGCATAAAGGGAAACTACGTCTATAACTGTTTCTTTATCCATATGAATAACTCCTATGTTTGGATAACATATTATACCTCAGCCGTACAACTCCAAACACCTCTTCAAGCTGTCTTCCACGGTGTCACTCTTTGCCCAATATTCCAGTCCCGCATAGCCCGAATATCCTGTGGCGTCAATGGCGGTGAACACTTCGGCATAGTTAATCTCGCCGAAATATGGCTCNCCCCNCCCCGGGTTGCCTGCAACATGAAAATGCCCGATAAGGTCAATGTTTTGCGTGATGTTAGCAATCAGTTGCCCCTCGGAAACTTGCTGATGATAAATATCAAACAGCATTTTCACGTTGGGGCTGTTCACTTTCCGCAGTATCTCAAACCCCTCGGTGGAGCTGTAAAGATAGTAGCCTTTGTGGTTCACAAGCACGTTCAGCGGCTCAAGAAGCAGGGTATAATCTGTCCCTGCAAGCAGGGCGGCGACCTCACACAGTCCGTCAACGATAGACTGGTGCTGTTCCTCACGGCTCACGCCCGGTAGTTCCTGCCCGGTAGTGGCGATAATTCCTTTGTTGCCAATGATTTTAGCATTTTCCACCGAAGTTTTCNCCTGTTGCAGAAAATCCTCACGAGTGGCAGGGTCAACCAAGCCTGTGGCAAAGCCTGCACATGTCACAGTCAAGCCTGTTTCGGTCAAGGTTTGCTTGTACTCGTCCACCGAGTAGTCCTTGCCCTCCCAGTACTCCACCGCATCATAACCAATGCTTTTCGCAAGGCGCATGGCGTCGGTTCTGCTGGCATTCACGACATTTAGACATAGGGATAGTTTCATAGTCTGATTACACTTCCGCTTTCCATCGAGCGATTTGCCGCATCTGCCAGCAAAAGCGATTTGAACGCATCCGGATAAGGGGAGCGGACGGCGGTGGGGTCGCCTGAATGTATCGCATCAATAAACGCCCGTGAATGTTCGGCTTGGTTGTTGTTTGCTTTGTCAATTTTCACTTGGTTGTCGGCGGTTTTAATGACAATATTGTTCCGCAGAGTGTAGCATATGGACTGTTTACGCCCGATAATGTTCAGCCCGTTAGGGAACTGGTTTCCCGCTTGCACAAAACAGCCGGACATAAGATTGGCTACCACTCCGCTCTTGAATGTGAAAGTAGCAGTTGAAAAGTCGTCGGTGTCGTATTTGGGCAGGGTGTCAGGGAATTCGCTTGGGTTTACCAGCCCACGCCCGCAAGTGGCGTACACGCTGTCCGCCTCCCCGAAGAAGTATCGCAACAGATCCACAAGGTGAATGTTTTGCTCAAGTAGTTGCCCTCCGCAAGTGGACTTTTGCATCCACCACCAAACCTGTGGCACGCCCCCAATCCAGCTACCGTACACCATGCCAACGTCCATGCCCTCAAGCTCGGCTTTGGTACGGCTGACAATGTCCAAGTAACGGTCCTGAAAGCCAACGCTGGTAACAAGCCCTTTTGCAGTAACGGCGTCGCTGATAGCCTTGCCCTGTGCCATGTCAATGGTCATGGGCTTTTCCACCATAAAGGGAATACCACGCTGGATAGCCGTTTCCTCAATCCCATTATGGGCGGTCGGCTCGACGGCGATGTAAACCGCGTCAAGGTTATCCTCGTTTTCGTACAATTCTTTGTGGGAAGTATACGAACGAGTCGCCCCGGTGAACTCCATCATGTCTTTCGTCCGCTCCGGGCGGGGGTCGGCGACTGCGACAACTTCCACGTCGTCGAAAGTCCGCACGCCGTTCATGTGGTTTTTCATCATGTAACCACAGCCGATAAGTCCAATTTTAAGTTTTTTCATGGTGTTACCTCTGGTAAATTATTTTTCCTGTTTTCATGACATGGGCAACAAAGCCACTATCGTCGTTTTGTTTGTCAAGTAAATGTGGTTCAATGTCAAAACTGATGCCACGGCGAAGTTTCCACAAATGTGCGGATGTATCAAGCCAATCGCCATCAAATCCATCGAAAACCACGCCAACATCAATGTCGCTGTCCTTGTGTGGTGTGCCGTTGATGTGCGAACCGAAAATAATGATAGCAGACGGGGAATACTCACTAATAACATTTTTTGCATAAAGGGAAACTGTATCTATAACTGTTGCTTTATCCATGTGAATAACTCCTCTGTTAAATCCTGTTCATCTGACATTATATCATCATTATTCGTTTTCCTCTTTGTCCTTTTTCTCCAACCAAACAACTGAATAGCTGGTTTCGTTGTCCGACGTGGTTTGTATTTCTTTTATTAACCAGCCATCTTCAAGGTGTTTGTTGACATTGTTCATGCCGTCCTGATTGTACAAGCCGAATGTGAGGAGTTTGTGCTTTTTCATGGATGTGTCCTTTCTGTGGGTGTTGTCGGGCGGGGGCAAGCCCCGCCCCTACGGATGTTTTTGACCGTCATTGCGAACCGCCGTCTTTGCGGTGAAGCAATCCATTAGGTGAATATTTGGTTCAGCGAAATCCCTTGACACGAAATGGATTGCTTCGGAAAACCACCTCGCAATAGAGTTGTAACGAAATTAAATAACGTCTTATGAACAACTCCACCGACCGTCATTGCAAAGGCGGTTTGTGCCGTGC
>WQSD01000037.1 GCA_009788105.1 Oscillospiraceae bacterium
ACGACGTACAGTAAATGTTTCAGAAATGCCAGTACCGTGCTTTTTGATAACAGTACCCTCGTAAATTTGGGTTCTCTCGCGTGAACCCTCTTTGATTCTGTTGTGCACCTTCACAGTGTCTCCAACAGAAAATTGCGGTACAGTGGTTTTCAGTTGCTCATTAACAAAAGATTTAATTTTATCCATTTTCCTTCTCCTTTTGGTTCTTCAAGTGTTCATGTGAGCTACAGAGGACCACTTGGTAGTCAGCTTGTGCAAGACACAGCCAACAAGCATTATATCACAGCCCAGCCACATTTGCAAGTCTTTTCGGCAAATAATGCGGAGATAATTGTAAATATTGTGTGAACACCTACTTCGCGGGCAGTCGCATGGTAAACTCGCACCATTCCCCCTCACGGCTTCGCACAGAAAGAGTGCCTCCGTGTGCTTCCACAATGGTTTTTGCGATAAATAGCCCAAGCCCGGTGCCATCTTTGTTCAAGCCACGACTTTTGTCCGCCTTGTAAAAGCGGTCGAACACGCGGGGCAAATCCTCCGGAGCAATTCCTACGCCGTGGTTGAAAATGGATAAAGCCACTTCGTTGTCCTGTTTTGCGACCTTAATCCGCAACTCCCCATCTTCACGAGCAAACTTCACCGCGTTTTCCACAAGGTTTTGCAGGACTTGGTGAATTGCGTCCGAGTCGGCTGTCACAAAAATCCGCCCGCCGGGCATTTCAAATGCTACGTCAAGAGCCTTGCTTTCGATTTTTTCTTCAAAAGAAAGAAGAACACGGCTTGCCACGCCACAAATATCGTGTCGCTTCATGTTGAATTTGCGGTCGCCTGACTCAAGGCGCGAAATGTCCATCAAACTGGTGACAAGGCGAGAAAGACGCTTGATTTCCAGGGTCACAAGACCAAGATAGTGGGATTGCTTTTCCGGTGGGATAGCCCCGTTTAAGATGCCGTCGACAAATCCGGCAATAGACGTCATAGGGGTTCGCAGGTCGTGGGATACGTTGGCAACAAAGGAGCGGCGCATATCCTCAAGCTCGGAAAGAGATTGTGCCATGTTGTTAAACGCCATAGCAAGTTCGGCAATTTCATCTCGCCCGCTGACCGCAACACGAGTGTCGAACTTGCCGGTTGCAAAACTTTTTGCCGCACGACTCATGTCTTTTAGCGGGGTACTGAGCTTTTCGCTGATAAGCAGACACGCCACAAGCCCTGTCATCATTACGAAAACGCAAGCGGTGATAATCGTCCGCATCATACTGTCCACCATTACTGACATTGCAGCTAAATCGGCGGCGGCAACAACAGCGGCAATAACACTGCCGTCCTCACACAGTAAATTTTTTGCGGATATAACGTGGTCGACTTGAAAAAAATCACCAAGAGTGCCTCGGGTGATAAAATCGTGGTCGTCTAATATGCTTAGCATTATTTGTTCCGATATTGTTTCACCGCTATTTATAAACTCACCTTGATTAGCACCTACGACTAATGGAACACCGGTGCTGTCAACAATGAATATTCGCAAATCTTTGAAGTCAGAAATGACCAAAATAATGTCATGCAGGGCGTCGATACTTTGGCTTAGACATGAAAAAGTGGTGTCGTGCCTGCCAAAGTTAAAGCCCAGTTCTCGCTGAAGTCTGCCTTGTGTGTACCTTGCCGCACTTTCCACTCGGCGCTCAAGGTCCTCTAAATGGTCAATGCGCACAGCAGCGTTAAGAATAGCCGCCAAAAAGCTGAAACCAACAATAGTTATCACCAAAAAAGCTGTCAAGTATTTAATAAATACACTTTTGAACATGAAAATCGAACCTCCTGAAGTCGCAAGCGTTCAAGAGGTTCGCGTTATCATTTTTTACCCTTGAATCAGCTCAAATTTATACCCAACACCCCAAACGGTTTTAAGCACCCATTTGTCGGACACGCCCTCCAACTTTTCCCGAAGGCGTTTCACGTGTACGTCCACTGTGCGGGAGTCACCAAGGTAGTCAAAGCCCCACACCTTGTCCAAAAGCTGGTCACGGCTGAATACACGGTTGTAGTTAGAAGCAAGGAAGTAAATCAAGTCAAGCTCTTTAGGGGGAATATCAACACTTTTTCCGTTAAGTTTTAGCTCGTATTTGTCTTTGCTAATTTCGATATTCTCGAACTTCACCGCATCAGCGTCATTGTGAGTGTCCCGCATGCTATAGCGACGCAAAACAGCCTTCACACGGGCAGAAAGCTCTTTTGATTCAAAGGGTTTTACAATAAAGTCATCAGCACCAAGCTCAAGCCCAAGAACTTTGTCAAACACTTCGCCTTTTGCGGTAATCATTATTACCGGCTTGTGGGAAATTTCACGGATTTCACGGCAGACAGCCCATCCGTCCTTGCGAGGCATCATAATATCCAGCAGAACCAAGTCCGGCTCGTGCATTTTGAATGCGTTTATTGCTTCCATGCCGTCATTAACTGTAATAACTTCATATCCCTCGTTTTCAAGGTGAATCTTTAGAACTTCACAAATGTTAGAGTCATCATCAACAACCAAAATTTTTGTTAGCATCATAATTTTTTTCTCCTTGTATATGTATTGACGGTATTTGCTACAAATATACAATTCTTATTTTACACCATATTTCATATTTTGTCAATGATAAATTATGAACAGAAGTAGAATTTTTTCGATGAGAGATTATCTATCCCCTACACCACACTGCCAACATAAATATGCCCCGAGATTTCTTTAACATTTGACAGTTTTTCAAATGCGAAACTCTCGCTTGCCTGTGCAATATGACAAACAGCAATGCCCATATCAATCAAACGCATTTTGCCAAGAGCAAAGTTAGTCAGCGCACTGGCTTTCTTCACGTAGCAATGAATTTTGCCTTCTTCGGCAACAAAATACCACGCCTGTGCGTTCAGTCCGCTTGGGGCAAGGCGAGCGGACTGTAGTCGTTCATCTAACCCTTGGCTGATTTCAGACAGAGCTTTCCGCTTAAAATTTGCGTATTCGCGATGAAGTGGCTCGGCGGGCTTGCCGAAAGCAAGGCAAATCACATATGGCAACTCGGTTTTCTCTTCCTTTGGTTTGGACGCTCCCAGCCAGCATGAACCCAGCCCATTTGCCGAAAAAAACAAGTCCATCTGTTGCCCGACAAAGCCAATATTCTCTTCCGCGCCGGGGATTTCTTCGCTACCGAACAGCAGATAGTGGGGTGCTTTAATGTTAAACAGTCCCTTGGTTTTTTCGACTATAGTGGTGCAATATTTGATGTTGGGGAATAAAGGGATGAGCTTTTCCAGCTCTGCACGAACTTTGTCCATTGTAGCTGTGTCAAGAGGTGTCATGTCAAATTTTCGCACGGATTTTCGTTTTTGTATAAATTCTTTCATAGGGGTTTCCTTGTTGTGTTTGATGAGTGTGTTGAACATCTCGGTGGAAAGTTGCGAATAGCCGCTTGGAGCGAATTATTTTGATTTTTTCAAAAATGTATTTCGTTGCGTAGCAACGATTTTTGAAAAGTCAAAATAACGAGATTGAAACATGATTGACCTTGTTCCATCTTTAGAAGGCACTCCATTGATACGCCATTATATCACGGAAAACATATTTCGTCAATACGACTCGGATAGCGGTGCGGAAATTTAGGTACTCTGGGTGACACCCCACAACCAACCGCACCCGTAGGGGCGACCATTGGTTGTCCGTCAAACGGCACAGCCGAAACCCATGTAGGGGACGACGCCCTCGGCGTCCCGCCTTTGGATATAGCCGTTTGAGTTTTTCACATTCATCAATAAGTGAACAGTAAGTGAATACTGGGCGTTAAATCTTGACTTTTTGGAAATACTGTGATATAGTATGAGCATAGACTGAGAAAAATATTGAAACGGAGTGAAAAGGTATGAGTAAAAAATATGAAATTGTTGACAGTATCGAAACCCTTGAGGTAGCCTTTGGGCGGGTGCGAGCGGCACAGGAAAAGTACGCCGCCTATACCCAAGAGCAAGTGGACGAGATTTTTCGTGCTGCCGCCTCTGCTGCTGACAAGGCTCGCATATCCCTTGCGAAAATGGCGGTGGAAGAAACCGGCATGGGCATTATGGAAGACAAAGTTATCAAAAATCACTATGCGGCGGAGTTTGTATATAACGCCTATCGAAATACAAAGACTTGCGGGCTTATCGAGGATAACCCCTCGGCAGGATTTCGCAAATACGCCGAGCCGGTTGGTGTGGTTGCGGCGATTATTCCGACTACCAACCCCACATCTACTGCTATATTCAAAACCTTGCTTGCTCTGAAAACTCGTAACGGCATGATTCTTGCCCCTCACCCTCGTGCGAAAAATTGCACGGTAGCGGCGGCGAAGATTATCCTTGAGGCGGCTGTTGCCGCAGGCGCACCGGAGGGCATAATCAGCTGGGTGGACATTCCCTCCCTTGACCTGACCAACTACGTCATGCGTGAATCGGACACCATCCTTGCCACAGGAGGCCCCGGCATGGTGAAGTCGGCATATTCCAGCGGCAAGCCTGCCATTGGGGTGGGCGCGGGGAACGTACCTGCGGTCATTGACGACAGTGCGGACGTGCTGAAAGCAGTCAACTCTATCATTCACTCAAAAACCTTTGACAACGGGGTAATCTGCTCTTCCGAGCAGTCGGTTATCGTTCTGCCCAAAGTGTACGAAGCGGTGAAAAAAGAGTTTGCGAAGCGTGGTTGCTATTTCCTTAAAGGGGAAGAAGTGGACAAAGTTCGTAAGACTATTATCATCAACGGGTCGCTTAACTCGAAAATCGTTGGTCAATCTGCCTGCAAAATTGCCCAGCTTGCAGATGTTGCCGTTCCACAAAATACGAAAATCCTTATTGGCGAAGTGGAAAGCGTAGAGGTGAGCGAGGAATTCGCCCACGAAAAACTTTCCCCGGTGCTTGCCATGTACAAGGCGAAAGACTTCAATGATGCTATCGCCAAAGCGGAGCGGCTGATATTCGACGGCGGCATGGGTCACACCGCCTCCATCCACATTTGCACAGACGGAGCGGAGGAAAAGGCGAAGTTGGACAAGTTTGTGTCCCACATGAAGACCTGCCGTGTGGTGGTGAATACCCCCTCATCTCTTGGCGGGATTGGAGATATATATAACTTTATGCTTGCCCCCTCCCTCACCCTTGGTTGCGGTACATGGGGTGGTAATTCGGTAAGCGAAAACGTTGGCGTGAAACACCTAATTAACATTAAAACTGTTGCGGAGAGGAGAGAGAATATGCTGTGGTTCCGTGCCCCTGAGAAGATTTATATTAAAAAAGGCTGTCTGCCTGTGGCTCTTGATGAGCTTGGCGGGGTGCTGGGCAAAAAGCGCGCCTTTATCGTTACTGACAATTTCCTTTACGAAAACGGCTATACAAAGCAGGTTGTGGACAAACTGAACACCATGGGCATTTCTCACACCACTTTCTTTGATATTGAGCCTGACCCTACCCTTGCCAGTGCGAAAAAGGGCGCGGAACTGATGAGGTCTTTCCAGCCTGACGTGATTATCGCCCTTGGTGGTGGCTCTGCCATGGACGCGGCGAAGATTATGTGGGTGCTGTACGAGCATCCTGATGCAGACTTTATGGACATGGCAATGCGATTTATCGACATTCGCAAGCGGATTTACACTTTCCCGAAAATGGGAGAGAAAGCCTACTTTATCGCTGTTCCCACCACAGCGGGCACAGGGTCGGAGGTCACACCATTCGCGGTTATCACCGACGACACCACAGGTATCAAATACCCGCTGGCGGACTATGAGCTACTGCCCAACATGGCAATCGTTGACGTGGACTTGATGATGCACGCCCCTCCCGGGTTGACGGCTGCGTCAGGAATTGACGCTGTTACCCACGCATTAGAGGCATATGCGTCTATTGTTGCCACCGATTACACCGATTCCCTGGCGGTTGGAGCACTGAAAATTCTGTACGACTATCTGCCGCGGGCATACGAGCTTGGTGCAGCTGACCCTGTAGCACGTGAAAAGGTGGCAAACGCCGCCACCATGTCAGGCATGGCGTTCGCTAATGCCTTCCTTGGGGTGTGCCACTCGATGGCACATAAGCTGGGTAGCTTCCATCACCTGCCCCACGGAGTGGCGAATGCTTTGATGATTAACCAAGTCATTCGCTTTAACGCCACCGATGTTCCCACTCGTATGGGAACATTCTCCCAGTACGATTACCCGAAAGCTATCGCCCGCTACGCCGAAATTGCGGACGCTCTCGGTCTTTCCGGCAAAACTGACGAGGCGAAAGTGGAGGCTCTTGTAACTGCTACGTCGGGACTGATGACCAAACTTGGCATTAAAGGCAGTATCAAGGAATATGGTATCAAAGAAAAAGACTTCCTCGCCAGTCTTGATGACATGACCGAGCAAGCCTTTGACGACCAATGCACAGGAGCAAACCCACGAAATCCGCTGTTGTGTGAAATTAAGCAAATGTATCTAAATGCCTACTACGGCAAGGATTACAGCGACAAGGAGGGCAAATAGCCATGGATTTAAGCAAAGCTACTGTAATGGCGGTACGTCCTAACAAGACGGTGTACCGCTACGAGGATGTAACAATCAAGGTGATGACACCTGAATATTCCGCCTGTGATGTGCTGAACGAGGCAATGAACCTTGCCATTGTGCAGGAAACGGGCTTCCGTGTGCCTACACTTCGTGAAGTGCGAAAAATTGACGGCTGTTGGGCGATTATTTATGATTATATCCAGGGTGTTTCCCTTGATAAAATGATGACCGACGACCCAAAGAACACAAAGGCGTATTTCGAGCGGTTTGTTGACCTGCAAATCGAAATGCACTCCTACACCGCTGACCGCCTGAAGTATCATACTGATAAAATGAAGATGAAAATCAATCAGTCGGGGTTAGACGCCACTCAGCGATATGACCTGCATATGCGCCTTGATGGGTTGCCAAAGCATAAAAAGCTGTGCCATGGCGACTACACCCCGGGTAACGTGATTATCACCCCCGATGACGAGGCATATGTGATTGACTGGAGCCATGCCACCCAAGGGAACGCCTCGGCGGACGCTGCTCGCACATACCTACGCCATAAGCTGGCAGGGCGGGACGACTATGCAGAGATGTACATGGACTTGTTCTGCAAAAAAAGCGACACCGCACGGCAATACGTGCAAAAGTGGCTTGCTATTGTTGCCTCTTCGCAATTAGTGAAGAAAATCCCGGAACAGCGTGACTTTTTGCTTAGCTGGGTGAATTTCTTTGAGTTTGAGTAGGGTAGGTCAAGGTCATGGACTATGCGCCCACACCGCACAAGTTTTGCCCGCTCACGCATTACGGCGACCTACCAGACGGACGAACCGTCCATACTGTCGCCTTCAGCGCTTACAAGGGCTTTGAAAAAAACTTGACTAAAAACTTTTAATTAAAGTTTTTGAAGGTGTCGGAAACTTTTTGAAAAAAGTTTCTGACGCTTTTCAATAGGAATCCATATGGAAAACAATTTGGAAAATAAAATCACGCCCCTTTCTCCCGCCGAAGTTGCAGAACGGCGGGAGCGGGGGCAAGTCAACATTATCCCGGACAAGATAACCAAGTCCCACCTCGAAATACTGCGCACCCATACTTTCACCCTGTTCAACGGCATGAACTTCCTTGTTGCCGTTGCTCTTTTTGCGGTTGGGGCGTACCGCAATATGATATTTTTCCTTGCCATCTGCTTGAACATCTTTGTGGCGGTGGCACAAGAGTTTTACGCCAAGCACCTTGTGGAAAAGCTGTCCATTATCGGTCAAGCGAAAACTGTGGTTTTACGTGAAGAGGGCGAGCTTGAAATATCTATCGAGGAGCTTGTGCTGGACGATATTTCGGTGCTGACCGCAGGCAGTCAGATATGTGCCGACGCAGTATTGCTTGCAGGACAGCTTGAGGTGGACGAATCCTTACTTACCGGGGAAAGTGACGCGGTGGTCAAACTACCGGGGGACAAGCTGATGTCCGGGAGTTTTGTCATCAGCGGTCACGGACAGGCTCGTGTAACTGCCGTTGGTAACGACAACTATGCCGCAAAAATCGCCCGTGAAGCGAAAATTTACAAAAAGCTGAACTCGAAATTAGTGTTGTCCATGAGGAAAATTACCAGTATAACAGGGTGGCTGATTTTACCTCTCGGGGCATTATTGATGGCACAAGCGTTGCATATTCGTGGGGACAGCTTGCAAGATGCGGTTGTGTTTTCCTCGGCGGCGCTACTGGGCTTTCTGCCTAACGGCTTGGTGCTGATGATTTCCGCCGCACTTATTGCAGGAATAGCCAAGCTGGCACGAATGAAAGTGCTGGTGCAGGACCTGTACGCTATCGAATGTCTTGCACGGGTGGACGTGCTGTGCCTTGACAAAACAGGCACAATCACCGAAGGAAAAATGCAGGTGCAACAAGTTCTGCCCCTTGGGGAGCAACCATTTGCTCTTGAATCTGTCATGTGCAAACTGCTGTCCGCCTTACCGGACAATAACGCCACATTCACCGCACTACGAGGGTATTTTGCGGAAGTGGAGGGTGCAACCGCAGTTGCCAGCACCCCATTTTCCGCTCAGCGAAAATATTGTGCCGCCGCATTCGAAGATACGGGGGTTATTGTGCTTGGCGCGCCCGAAGTGCTGTACGGAGCTACCCCGTTGCCACGGGAAATCCTCGCGGCGCAGGGCGAGGGCTTGCGGGTGCTGTCCGTGGGATTTATTGCCGACCCTTTTGCACCGCAGGAAGAGTGGGTAAAATTACAGACCCCGTTTGCCTGCATAATTCTTTCTGACCCGATTCGCCCCGACACCCACCAGACCCTGGAATATTTCCGTGGTGAGGGGGTGCGAGTGAAGATTATCAGCGGGGACAACCCTGTCACCGTGTCCAATGTTGCACGGCTTGCGGGTTTTGCGGCGTATCAGTCTTATGTGGATATGTCCGCCGTTGCAGACAAAAATATTGCCATGGTGGCAACAAAATACGATATTTTCGGGCGGGTGTCCCCTGAACAGAAAAAAATGCTTGTCCGTGCCATGCGGGAGGCTGGCTCTACTGTTGCAATGACAGGGGACGGGGTGAACGATGTGCTTGCCCTGCGGGAAGCCGACTGTAGCATTGCCATGGCAAGCGGCAGCGATGCGGCGAAGCAAGCCTCACAGCTGGTACTGGTAAACTCGGACGTTGCCGCCCTGACAAAAGCCCTTGCAGAGGGACGGCGTGTGA
>WQSD01000038.1 GCA_009788105.1 Oscillospiraceae bacterium
GCTCGACTCCATCTCAAATGGGCAACTATCGGGTACTTCCCGAGTAGGTGCGTTGGTGTTGGCGGGACGCCGAGGGCGTCGTCCCCTACATGGGGTTCAGCTGTGCCGTTCAAGCGGGACGCCGAGGGCAACCTCTCCTACGTGGGGTTCGGCTGTGCCGTTTGACGGCTTGCTATCCAAAGACGGATTAACAGTGGTGCAGTGCGAAATTGTTTGCACTCTATATTTGCTCTAAATACTTCAACACTGAGCTACATAAACCCTCAATTTTGTCCAAATCGCAAATCTTATCTTTTCGTGAATGAATTCTTGGTATGTAAAGGGGTCCAAGTAACGAACGCTTTTGAAACAGCAGGGAAATCCCGTTTGGAAAGGGGGCGTGGTCGCTGGTGGCACTTAATCCACCACGAATCTTTTTCACATCATAACCCTGGTTGCCCATAAACTCTGCGATTTTGTGCCAGCTGTCATGCTTTGCTTTTGTCATCACGGTAAGAATATTGCCTGTGCCGACACAGTCAAGGTTAATCACCAGCCCGCCGAATTTGTCGGGATGTTGTTTCTTTCGCCATTTTGCAAATGCCCTTGACCCAAGCAGTCCTAACTCCTCATGGTCGAATAAGACAAAGGCACAACGAGATTTTAGTTCGGGATTGTCTGCAATTAGCTCGGCGAGTTTATAAACGCCAATAACTCCGCTTGTGTTGTCGTTGTAATTGTTCGGGTTTTTAATGAAGAAAGATGCGAAAATTGCAATGGATATGAATATACAAGCTATGTTTATAATAAGAAGTACAAAGTTAAGCAAAAGTGATTCAACAAATGTAGGTGAAAAAATTTGGAATGCAAAAATTGGAGCGTATACCAATAGCAAACTCAAATGAACTCCAATAAAAATACCCAATAACGGATTAAGAAACATTAAAAATCCATTCCTGCCCGGAGTGTCATAGTGTGCGGTAATCAGCACCTCCGCGTCAGGCGCGCCTACCATTAAATTTTTGCTGGTCATGCCAAGGTCGTTTTTGGCTTCTTTGATAGCGATATTTTCATATCCTAATTTTTCAAACTCCGCTGTGCAATGGGATAAAAATCTGTCCTTTTCTTTGCGAAACATTCGAGTTCTGTGGAATGCGAAAAGACTTTCGGCGAAAGTGGTAAAAGGTTTTTTGGTGTCCATGGTTTTCTCCTGTTTAACAGCACTTAAATGTGTCCCCGCCAAGACAATTGCAACAGCTGTTGCAACACAGGGCGTTGGTGCAACAATCGCACACTCCCGATTTGTTGGAGCGTTCTTCTGTTTGGTACGCCCGCTTATCTCGCACCGAGCGGGCATTGTCAAAAGCGATGCGGTATTCCTCGTTGTTTGGGTCGATATAGCAAGCGGTTTCAAAGTGTTTTAGTGCATCAAAGTACCAGCCCCGCTGTGTTAGCACACAGCCCTTTAGAAAGTTCCACTCCGCATTGCGGTCGCTTGGGGAGATAATGTCCAATATTCGCCCTGCTTCCATGTATTTGCCGTGATTAACAAGGCGGCGAATGTTGGCAAAGGAGGAATCTGCCTCGTATGTACCCTTCCCGGCAGAGCTTTCGTCAGAACGGGCTTTAGACCCACCGGCACGCCGCCGCTGGATTTCGTCATATGCCTCGTTGATTTCTTTCATCTTCTCCTGCACAACGTCTGCAAGAGGATTGCCTGCATAGTTGTCAGGGTGATATTTTCGGGCGAGGTCACGATATGCTTTTTTTATCTCCTCGTCGGTGGCATCACGTGACACCCCAAGGACTTTGTATGGTTCAGTCATGTTTGATTTCCTAACGCTTTTTGTGCCGCTTTATACATTCCCAGCACCAATATATTCTCGATTATAGCGGCAATATCACTGTCAGCAATTCCCACCTTTTCAAGGAGTTTGTCCACTTGCTCAAGCTCCATTTCCAACGCCGAAAGAATACGTTCGCTGTGTAGCTCACCGCTGGCGACAAAGGGGTTGTAGCTCCCTGATTTTGTGTCGCGGGCATAATCGTCTGCCGCATCCACAATGTAAACCCATCGCCCAATGTGATAGCCGATTCGCTCCATTACAAGGGCGGCGGCAGGGTCGGAGATTCCGTGGGCGGCAACCCCGGAAAGCAGCCGTCCGAACACATCCGCAGGCTTGTCCACCAAGGGTTCGCCTGCCTGCTCTAATTGTGCAAGCTCCTGCAAGCAGTCGGCGATATGCTGGCGTGGCAGGTCGTGCGCCCGTGCTTTCCGCATAGCGTACAGCCCGGCGGGCATAGCAAGGGCATACGCCCCCCGCTTAGGGAAGCCCTCGTCTTGCAGATTGTCACGGATTTTGTGGTATGCCATCAGACTGCCCACCGCGGCGGTATAGCGAATATGCTGGTTAGGCAACACCATGAGCTTTGAGCGGGAGCATTTCAGCAAGCAACTGCACCCCTTTACCTCAAATGGCGTGCCTGTTACCGCCGAGCGAACAAGGGCAAGAAAGACAAAATCATAATTCAGTCCCATGCGGGAAATTTGCCCTGTTTCGCGACCAAGGCTTTTGCACAGTCCGCAATATATGGCGTTATATAAATCCCGCTGTTTCACCAATAATTCGGGAAAGTGTGGTTTTATGTATCCGAACATGGACTGCCCTCAATGTGGTTTTCTACAGTATAGCATAAAGCAAGAGGGAAGTCAAGGGGTATGGGGTATTCCTGGCACGGCAGTTCTTAGACCGTCACTGATGTCCTTGGGCTGATGTCCTTGTAAAAAAACAATTGACAAACAGCTTGGTTTGTGATACAATATGTATAACTAATTATAGCGGAGGCAAATATGTTTTCAACTCATATAAAGGCGGTACGTGATTTAAGAAATAACTATCCAGAAATCGCAACGATTATAAAAAAGCGTGACAATGTTATTATCACCAACAACGGAAAAAGCGAAGCGGTTATTATTTCCTATGAGGAATATGCAAAATACGAAGAATATCTGCATATTCGCTACACAAAGGAAAAACTTGCCGAGGCAGAGGCCTTAGTCGGTAAGACTGGTGCGTGGATAGATTCAAATGAACTATTCAAAGAATGGGACGCATGGGATGCAGTAAAATTATGAAAATACAATTTTCAACTTATGCAAAAAGCGACCTAAAAGAAATCTATCTATATTTGCGAGAGCATGGAGAAGCTCCGCCAAAAACATTTAGAAAAAGTTTTGAAAGTTTCTGTTCGCAAGTTTCAAAATTACCTATGATGTATAACTTTTGCGAATACCATCCATCCTACAGAAAAGCCGTTCTTGTGTACGATTATTTGGTATACTACAAAATCGATGACACAAACAATGAAATATTGGTTTTTCGTGTTTTGCACGGAAAACGCAATATCAAACAAGTGCTTCAAGAAACTGATATTCTATAGGTATACTCAAGTATATCAAGGGCTGCCCATTGCGGCAGTCCTTTTTGCATGCCACCTCTCCGCACATTCACCCCACCGCCGATTCTCGCATACCTGTATATTTCAGCACAGTGACAATTTCGTCCGCCACTCCCATGAACTCTTCCAGCATATCTTTCATGATTAGTGCATCAATGGTACTCCGCTCCCGTTTCCATAGGGAAAAGACCTGTATGGTGCATTCGTCGTGGAGCTGTTTGCACCCTGCTGTGATTTCTGCCGCCAGCACAGGATTGAATTTTCCTCCGCCAAGTTGCAAATATTCTTCCAACATAACGCAAATATCCCGCATTTTGTGGGCACAATATCGCATGAATAGGGTAGGTAAACGGAGAGCGTATATCCCCCCAAGCCGCCCCACAGCGGCGATTTTGTCCTGTAGCTCCAATACTGCCACCGCAAGGCGATGTTGTCGCCCTGCAAGGGCGTCACAGTCACAGCAAAGCAGGCTTTCCCGCACTCCTGCAAAGGCAGAGAGGGCAGTCGCTCCTAATTTGCTGAATTCGGTTCCGTTGTCTATTCCGTCCTTATCGTATGTATCGCATAGCAAATGTGCAGAATCCACCGCCGCTCGGCACAGCTTGCCGAAATCCATTAAATAGCCTCTGCTGTCGTGTCTTTGAATAATCATTTTTCATCCTCCGAAATTTTTTATTCTATTATATGAAATTAGTTATTGAAATATGGGTGGAAATAGTGTATAATAGAAGAAATAATTTTTACCTGTAAAAAAGAGCGACAATGCAATGAAGAATTAAAAATGAAGAATGAAGAATTGCGGAAAATTTGCTCCGCAAATTATTTTATGGTAGAATAAGTTGTCTTGTAGGGGCGGGTTTCCATTCCACAGAGGGGAAGAAGGGCAAAGGTCAAGGACATTTACCACGAAATACACGAAAACACACGAAAAATTCGCACCGCACCCGCCCTTAATCCCCTTCCTCGGGAAGGGGTGGCAGTCGCTGTTCTTGCGACTGACGGGGTAGGTGTGAAACCAACGATACGCACGGGCGAACGCAGTTCGCCCCTACAGACAACGAAATCCACACCGCACCCGTAGGTAACGCATTTATGCGTTCCGCAACAAAATCCGCGGAATGGATAAATCCATTCCCTACGCAGACAACGAAAAGAAAGGACACCCACATGACCGAACAGCAACTCCTCGACAGCTTCCAAAGCCACATTCCAATCACAAAAGGCTGGTCGGACGACAAGAAATATTGCGTGGAGAGGGACGGCGCGAAGTATCTGCTTCGCACCTCGCCTATCGCCCGCCATGACAACCGCAAACTCCTGCACGAGATGATGGACAGGGTTGCCGCCCTTGGTGTGCCAATGTGCCGGTCGTTGGAGTTTGGGGCGTGCGATGATGTGGTGTACTCTCTGCAAACTTGGATAGACGGCGAGGATTTAAGCGAGATTTTGCTCACCTTGCCCGAAAATGAGCAGTATCTGCTGGGGGTGAAGTCCGGGGAGATATTGCGGCTGATACACTCCGTTCCTGCGCCTGAAGGCAGGGAGGGGTGGGAGACGTTTTTTAGTCGCAAAATGGACACCAAAATAGGGCGATACCACGAAAGCGGCTTGCGTTTTGACGACGACGAGCGTATGTTAGACTATATCAGCGAAAATCGCCATTTGCTGATAAACCGTCCACAGTGTTTTCACCACGGAGATTATCACGTGGGAAATATGATGCTTGCGGACGGCGAGCTGAAAATTATTGATTTTGACCGATACGATTTTGGCGACCCGTGGGAGGAGTATAACCGCATTGTGTGGACTGCGACGGCAAGCCCGCACTTTGCCACGGGACAACTGCGAGGATATTTCGGCGGTGAACCGCCAATGGAATTTTTCAAGCTGATGGCATTGTATATTTGCAGTAACTCCCTTTCGTCCTTGCCGTGGGCGGTATCGTTCGGACAAGCCGAAATGGATGTAATGACAGCGCAAATGCGGGACGTCCTGCGGTGGTATGACGGAATGAGGAGCGTTGTGCCGAGGTGGTATCAAAAGGAGGTAAAATGAAAAAACATACAAGTATCGTTGAAGAAAAAATTCTACAGGAATTTCCTTGTTGGAGGGGCGTAAATTTGTTGAACCACGTTCAAAATTCTTTCAATATAGAGATGGCGCTGGGATTTGCGGCACTGTATTGCCCTGAAATTATCGAAGTCGATGGATGTGTTCTGATTTCGCGCTTTTATAACGGCGATATTGAAAGGCTTAGAGAACTTTATACGGATACACAGAAAATTGAAAAGTGGGTTAATACTTGGTCGATTGGTGCACTGATTAAGTATGAAGATGAATTGGGCAAGGATATTTTATATGATGTATTTGGCGAATGTCTAAAACATTTTTGGCAGTTAAGGGCGAACCAGTTGTTTCCTGATAAAAACATTGTTGTTGAATTGGGCATGGAGTTGTTGGGAGAAAGAGGTCTTGCGATAACTATGTATCAAGCGTGAAATCAAAAATGGATGCCCTTACAGGGGCATCCAAATGCGCACCACACCTCGTAGGGGCGACCGCCCTCGGTCTGTTTGCTTGAATGGGATAGGTAAAATGTTTCTGTAAATCCCCTTCCGTAGGCGGAAGGGGTGGATTGCGACTGCCCTTGTCGCAAGACGGGGTAAGTGTGAAACGAACGAAACGCACCGTACACACGGACGGGAAATGCACGCCCCTACAAGACAACAAAAACCGCAAAAAAATCCACGGAATGGATAAATCCATTCCCATCACATAAACCCAAGGAGAAACAAAATGATTAAATTTCGTAACGACTATCTAAAATCTTTCATCACCGAGGCGGAAATCGCCGCCATTCAGCCGGAAATCACAACGGCGCACAACACCTTGCACAACCGCACCGGCCCAGGGAACGACTTCACCGGCTGGCTCGACTTGCCCAAGGGCATGGAGGCGCAACTTGAGCGAATCGCCCAGGTAGGACAGCGTATCGCAGGGCTGTGCGACACCCTTATCGTCATCGGCGTGGGCGGGTCGTATCTTGGCGCACGCGCCGCACTGGAGTTCATCCGTGGCAAGAATTACAACGCTTTTGCGGAGGGCACGCCCACCGTGCATTTCGTCGGCACTGACCTGTGTCCCGACACCATTGTTGACCTGCTGAACCTGTGCCGCGACAAAAGCGTGTGCCTGTGCGTGGTGTCAAAGTCGGGCGGCACAACCGAGCCGGCTGTGGCTTTCCGCATTTTCCGCCAGTTCATGGAGGAAAAGTACGGCGCTGCCGCCACCGAGCGGATTTACACCATCACCGACGAGAAAAACGGCAGTCTGCGCGCCCTGACTACCCAGCGCGGCTACACCTCTTTCGTGATTCCCGGCGACGTGGGGGGCAGATTTTCCGTCCTCTCGCCTGTGGGATTGCTCCCTCTTGCGGCGGCAGGAGTGGACATCAAAGCTATCATAGGCGGAGCGCAAGCGGCAAAAGCCGATTTTGCTGACGCCAGCATCCAAAACAACGACTGCTACCGCTATGCGGCGGCACGAAATATCTTGTATCGCCGAGGTTTGACCACCGAAATTATGGCGTTTTACGACCCCAGTCTTGCCATGTTCGCCGAGTGGTGGAAACAGCTTTTCGGCGAAAGCGAGGGCAAAGGCGGGCAGGGGATTTTCCCTGCGTCCGTGTGCTTCACCACCGATTTGCACTCGTTGGGGCAGTACGTTCAGGACGGCAAGCGTAACCTGTTTGAGACGGTGCTGTCTGTGACCCAGCCGTTCACCGATATTGCAGTGCCACACGAGGGCGGCGGAGACGGGCTGGACTTCCTGTCAGGGAAAAGCCTGCATCACATTAACACCACCGCCATGGAAGCCACCGCCGAGGCGCACGTGGGCGGCGGCGTGCCGAACATCATCCTTGAGGTGGGCAAGCGTGACGCCTACCACCTTGGCTATGCGGCGTACTTCTTCCAGCTCGCCTGCGGCGTGTCAGCCTACACCCTGGGCGTGAACCCCTTCGACCAACCGGGGGTGGAGGAGTATAAAAAAGCGATGTTTCGGCTGTTGGGGAAGCCGGAGTAGGGCGGTAAAGCGAGGAAACGACAATGGCAAAACCATTCGTAAAATGGGCTGGCGGGAAAACGCAAATTTTAGATGATATAGAGTCATTACTCAAATACCTCTGGCATGATGAAGAAAAAGATTATGAAGCCTTGGAATGCCCATGCGGTCACATTTTCGAGGTTATGAAACGTATTAAAGATAATTTGGAGAAACCTCATGACTAACAAAAAATTAAAGGAAACACCCACATGAAAATCACAATTAACAACACACAAACCCTCTTACAAGACGGACAAACTGTCTATGACGCGCTCCGCACCGAGGGGGCGGTCAGCCGTGATATTATCGCCGCAACAGTAGGCGGTAGCACGGTATCCCTCACACACCCTCTCGCCGAGGGTGATGTTGTCGCCCCTCTCACTTTCGCGGACGAGGAGGGTCGCTGTGTGTTCTGGCACACCGCCGCCCATGTCCTTGCTCATGCGGTGAAAAATCTGTACCCCACCGCCAAGCTGGCTATCGGCCCTGCGGTGGAGGGCGGCTTTTACTACGACTTCGACATGGACACCCCCATTGACACAGCCGCTCTCGCCAAAATCGAGAAAGAAATGCAGTCAATCATCAAGCAAAATCTGCAACTTGAGCGGGTGGAATACTCCCGCGAGCAAGCCCTACGCCAAGCGGAAACCGCAGGGGAAAGCTACAAAGTGGAGCTAATCGCCCGTATTCCCGCGGGGGAGGCTATCACTTTCTACAAGCAGGGCGACTTCGCCGACTTGTGCGCAGGGCCGCACCTGTTCGCCACCGGGGCACTGAAAGCCGTCAAATTGCTGTCCGCCACTGGGGCATACTGGGGCGGGAGCAGCGACAACAAAATGCTCACCCGCATCTACGGCACGGCGTACCCGACCAAAGAGCAGTTGGCGGAGCATCTTGAAGCCCTTGAAGAGGCGAAAAAGCGGGATCACAACAAGCTGGGGCGAGAGCTTGGCTACTTCACCACAGTTGACTATATCGGGCAAGGCTTGCCTGTGTTGCTCCCAAAGGGTGCAAAAGTGGTGCAAATTCTGCAACGCTTTGTGGAAGACGAGGAGGAGAGAAGAGGCTATCAGCTGACCAAAACTCCATCTTTTGGCAAGCGGGAAACCTACAAAATCTCGTCACATTGGGACAAATATCGTGACGGAATGTTCGTCATTGGCGATCCTGAGGACGAAACAAGCTCGGAGGTTTTCGCCTTGCGTCCCATGACTTGCCCATTCCAATTCCCTGTGTACACTCACAAAATGCGAAGCTATCGTGATTTGCCTGTTCGTTTGAACGAAACAGCAACCCTGTTCCGCAACGAACATTCGGGAGAAATGCACGGATTGATTCGTCTGCGGCAGTTCACGCTGTCCGACGGGCATATTATTTGTACGCCCGAACAGCTTGAGGCGGAATTTGTTGGTGCGATCCAGCTTGTGGAGTTCATGATGAAAGCCATTGGCTTGCATGAAATGGTCACTTACCGCTTTAGCAAGTGGGACAAAGACAACCCGGAGAAGTATCTCGGTGACCCGGCTGAATGGGAGCGTGTGCAGGACTTGATGCGTGAAATCCTTGACCGCACAGGGTTGGCATACGCCGAAGCAGACGGCGAGGCGGCTTTCTATGGTCCAAAACTCGACGTGCAAGCGAAAAACGTGTACGGCAAAGAGGACACCCTGTTCACAATACAAATT
>WQSD01000039.1 GCA_009788105.1 Oscillospiraceae bacterium
GCCAAAACCGGCATGGGGGAGGAGGAGCTTATCGCCCGCCTTGTCCGGTACAGCGAGGAGCGAAAAGGGCGCGCTACCCTGCTTATCCCTAACGACAAGCAACACCTGCTGAACCAAATCTATCGTGACGGTAGCGTGCTGTCCACCGACTACACCGACGAGGGCATCCGAGTAGAGGCGAATTTATCGCCCCGTGCGATGGGTGTGCTTAGGGAGTGGGTGGTTAGGTGAATACAAAAAGGATTATTAGTTTCTCCTAATAATCCTTTCTTCTATTTTTATCATTAATAGGCTATCTACGTCTGTATGTTGTATTTCCTGTATCTCGTATTACTTTTTCCAGCGTTTCAAATTCGGGAAAACTTCCATTATCTTCGCACGGGCTTCGTCGTCGTTCTTACAGCCGTCCCGCCACCACGGAATGTTAGCTTCAACCGCTTGTTCAAGGGTGCTATCACCAGTAAATCTCCCACCCTGCCAGCAGTGAACGCAATAATCCTCGCTTAATCCGCCATCTGCTTGCGTGCCAAAGTCCTTTGGTTCAACCATTGGCATAGCACAACTTTGGCAAATTGATGTTTCTGTTGTCATCTTAACTATCCTCCTTATAATTTCCTGTAATTTCGATGGTGTTTCCATCAGGGTCAATAAGATTAAAGAAATAATACCCCTCGTGGACACGGATAATTTCGCTGGTTGTACCAATGTTAAGGCTTAACACCCGCTCACGCTCTTGTGCCAAATCTCTTATCCAAAAGTTAAGCACGAATTTTTCGTCGTGGTTATCCTTTGATAATGCTTTGCTCGTTTGGTTCATAAGCGAAAAGCAAATGCCCTCGAACTGAAATTGTGCAAAAATGTTTGGCGTGATACTTGTGGCACGCATGGTGAGCAGTTTTTCGTAAAAGTCAACCGACTTTGCAAAATCGCTTACAATCAGATACATACCAAAGTGTAATTTTTGCCTGTTTTTCATGGTCGGCTGTTTGCCAAGCAAAAGCATATCTGTTGTCACACCAAACAATGTCGCAAGTGCCACGGTTTTGTGGGTGTCCGGGTGAGCTTGCCCAAGTTCCCATTTTGACACCGATTGGCGTGATACTCCCAGAGTTTCGGCGAGGGCTTCTTGTGACATTCCAGCCTTGGTGCGCAGTGATTGTATGCGATGCCCAATGTCCATATCTTCATCCTTTCGACTCTTCTATTCTACACAATGCAAGCAGAAATTGCAACCAACCTGCCTTGGCAATTTGTCAACTGTGGGTTGCGGAGTCTTATACTCACTTTACTCATTCCCCTATTGCACCCAATGTTTTTTCAGCAAACCGCTTATTGTCAGCATTCCTACCGCAATTATTGAGATTATCATATATGTTCCATAAGTTCTTATATGATGAAGGTTGGGTATATGCGGGCGGAAGTAGTAGGTAGCCATAGCACCAATATTGGAATATATCAAAAAGAAAGCAATGTTTCGCACTCCTGTAACCACAGCGTTTCTACGTTCTTTTACTGCTACAAAAACGATAGCAAGCAGACCGAATATCCAAGTAGCTAAAACTACCCATTGTAAAATCGAAGTTATTGTGTAAAATTGACCTCTAACTATTGGGAAAGTTCCGTCCCATCGGCTTCTTTCGTTATTTAACGCAACTTCGCGCACAATTACAAAAACTGTAGTAAGTGCAAGTATACCAAAGTGCAACCAGTTCAGGGCAATTATTTGCTTTGGTAGCCGTACAATGCTTGTTTCAGGCAAAAACAATCGTTTTCCGATGGCGTCAAGACAAAGGAAAAACACTAACGCAATTGCAAATAAATCTACTGCTTGCCTTGCGTATGTTTCAAAAGTAATCACGATGTTCAAAAAATATCCTTGCCGCGGAATTAGCGGCAGGGCAAAAAGTATTGCGGCGGCACACACCATTAGGGACACAAACGACCAGCGATAACGGGTTAAGACAAGTCGGTTCATATCTTCAGGAGGCAGATAATCTAATAATTCGTTATCTCGTGTAATTTCATTCAGTCTGTTCAATGCAACAAGGGTTATAGCCGCCGCAACAATGGCAAAGACAGCGACAACTGCAACACCAATAGCAGGGCGAAAAAATCCATATGAAATAGCGAATAGAAGTACAAACCCGATTAAACTTACTGAGATTGAAATGCATATCGACGATTTGAATCGCGAGAGACTGTTACCTAAAAGGCGTTTGATTTGCTTATCAATTTTCGGTGCAGGCTTTTCGGCGGGCGGTTCGGCAAGTATTCGCCCGCCCTTTAAGAGTTCGTCGCAGGTTACATCGAAAATTTCTGCAATAACAGGTATAAGTGAAATGTCAGGGGCGCATTCGTCCCGCTCCCAGCGGCTGACTGCCTTATTTGAAACATTCAGCCTGTCGGCAAGTTCCTGTTGGGTCAGTCCGGCGGCTTTTCGTAGCACAGCGATAAATGTGCCGATAGTTTTTCTTTCCATAGTTAAGCACCTCGTAGTTTGTTTGTTGTAGCAAATGCTACAGCTACATTCTACTATATTGACAGAGAAAATCAAAGCCCGCAGACCGAAAATCTATCTCGGAAAGCGAGAATTGTGGTCAATCCCTACTTTCTCGTCCCTCATATTCCTTCTCCACCATCATGTCTTTCACTTTCATCAGGCGGGTCAGGTTGCCCCGCTCATTCTCGTCAAGGCGCATGGTGATGTGCTTCACTGTGTCGACATAATTGGGTATCATCACGTGTTCAAGGGCGTTGACACGGCGGCGAGTTTTCTCGATTTCGGCGGACAGCATTTGCACGCTTTTTTCAAGCTCTGCAAGACGGAGCATATGCGGTAGCAGGTCGGAGAGTGATGTCACAGCCTCATCAAGTGCCTCGGTGGTAAAGGCATAGCCATAGGAGAGAGCGGACGCCCCCTCGCCCGCATACTCTGCGGCGTATATCGGCACGTTCACACCCATGATGTTCTGGCTGGACACAGTCAGGCGGGCTGATTTTGTGGACAACAGCAACGCGGAATCCAACCGCTGGGGCTGCATTCGCGAGCTCGCAAGCTCCATTTGCTGCATGGCGGCGGCGATGTCTGCCTCTACCTGCCCTCGCAGCTGTCTTGCTTCCCGCACCAACAACAAAAAGCGGCGCATCATCTCGTCCCGCTTGTCACGGAGCAGGCGGTGTCCCTTTTGTGCCACTGACAGACGGTCTTTCATCCGTGACAACTCCATGCGGGTGGGGTTTACGTTTAGTATTGGCATGGGTTACTCCAATCCTCGATTAAATTCGCTCATAATCTCAAGTATTTGCCGGGTAAATTCCTGGTCATATGTGACTGCACCGAACATGAGTATTGGCATGGTAGTCAGCCAATCGGACAGCCCCTCGTACAGCAAAATTTCGGCATTGTGTGCGGAGTTTATGGCGATATATGAACCGGAAAGCAGGGCACTCGCCAGCCCCTCCCCCTCCAAGATTGGGGAAAGCTGTGCCTGTCCGACACGCAACACATTATCGTGCCGTCCGCCGCCCAAATATTCATGCTCCCCGCTCATTCGGGCGATAATGCCCGCTGTTTCTTGCTGATTGTGCCACACTCGGCGAAGGTTGCCGCTCCAGGGGTAGTGATGTCCGCCCTGTGTAGCGGCGGTGCGGGCAAAGATGATGACCCCGCCTGCCGTACCGCCGACTGTTGCATCCGCAAGGGTAACGGTGTGCAGTGGGGTATCCTGCGGCGTGATGTGAACAAAGTCGAACAGCGACTGACCGTTCACCATAATTTCGCCAACATAGCTCCACAAAGCAGTGAAATTCGCACTTCCGCCCAACCGCACTTCGTAAATGTCGAATATCACCAGTTCCCCCGGGTTGTCTTGCAGAAATGCGATAGTTTCGGCTATATACTCTCGCAGAGGAGCAGAAATCAGAGTGTTTTCGGTGTACCAGCCCTCCGCATAGGTTATCCGCACGTCAAAATATCGCACACCACGCTCCAGCATTTCCCCCGCACCATGGGCTTGGGTGCGAGCAAAGCCGGCGATAATATCGCCCCCGACAGCAAGCAACAGCGGATTGCTCGCCACGAAAGAGGTATCGTTCGGGTCAATGGGAGAGCTTCTGTCAATGGCGTGGCTGAACGAATTGTGTGCGCCAAGCATAGCAATATCAACCACACGAGCAGACTGCGGCACGCTGTCACGAATGATACGCGCAGGGTCGAGTGGTTGCTGTTGGTCGTCGTTGCCGTTCAGTGGGTAATATGGGGGTGCAATGTTTGTGGTGTTGTCACAGCCTATAAGCAAAAGCGAAAATAGCATGAATGTAAAAATTAAAATTTTGTGCATACGATTCTCCCGTTACACACCAAACAAAAGGCGTGCATTATTCGTTGTAAGTTGTGCGAATTCCTGCAAGCTCATACCAAGTAAATCTGCCCCAACCTGTGCGGTGTAATGCAAAAATCCGGAATGGTTCGCCTGCCCACGCATTGGGTGGGGGGCATAAAAGGGGCAGTCGGTTTCAATCATGATTTTATCTTGTGGCAATGCACACATAATTTCTCGGAGCTTTGCGGCGTCCTTGTTTTTATATGTAATCGACCCGCAAAAAGATATGTACCACCCAAGGTGGATAAGTTGCTGTGCTATTTCTGCGTCCCCCGAAAAGCCGTGAAACACTCCCCGCGCTTCCGGGTATTCGGAAATAATTTTTAGGCAGTCTTTGTAGGCTTGGCGACAATGGACAATCATAGGACGGGCATGACGAATGCCAAGTTCCAATTGTAACCTAAACCAATCTTTTTGTAAATCTTTTGCCGTCCATCCACGATAATAATTTGCTTCAATTTTGTTGAATTTATGCGAATAATCAAGTCCGCACTCTCCTACGGCAACGACTTTTTCGTAAGAAAGCATTTTTTGTAATGCGGTCAATGTGTTTGCTCTACTACGAATATCAGTAACAGAATTAGGGCATACGCCAACAGTAGCATAAATAAAGCTATATTCCTTTGCCAAGTCAACGCTGAATTGGGAACTATGCAAATCACGCCCAACATTAAGAATGCGGGTCACATTATTTAGATAGGCGCTGTGGATAAGAACATCGGCGCGCTTTATGCGTTTGTCATCATAATGGGCGTGGGTGTCATAAAACATGGAGGTCTCCTATTTGGGTGGATTTACCCTAACACTTTTTTAATAGAGTGTGCCACAGCCATTGCCATGTTTACAGGAACAGCGTTTCCAATCATTTTATAGCCGTCGGCAATATTGTTGTATTCAAATACAAATTCATCCGGGAAAGTTTGTATTCTGGCACATTCACGAACGCTTAACCGTCTGTATAGATGTTCTTTTCCAGGTGCGAATATACGCTTGTTTACCTCTACAAAAAGCATTTTTGGGGCTTGAGGATGTATTGGTGCATGGCGACCGCCGGCCTGAATGGTAAAGGACTGCTCATCCCAACCTCTCACCCTGTTCCGTGACATGAAAATAGTCGAAAATCCACCTGTCATATATTCATGATTTGGAACAACACAGTCACCATTATTTGTCTTGTTCGTTTCTTTTGCGGGAAGAGCGGTGTCTTTCAAATCCCATATTCTTTCTTTAAGTGTAGGTTTGTGTTTGCTTTCGGTAGGATAACGGAAACTGGCATTCAAATCTTTTCTAAACCCAACATAAAACACTCGCTTTCTGTCTTGTGGAACATTATAGTCGGCAGCGTTAAGCAACTGAATATCAAGTTCATATCCCGCCTCTTCAAAGTGGTTTATAATGTTGTGAACGGCCTCTTTATGAGTATTTGCCATCATGCCCGAAACATTTTCGGCAACGAAAAATTTTGGTTGTTTTTCTCTCAATATACGGATAAAATCATAGAACAACTGCCCACGAGCATCATCAATACCACGCAACGCCCCGGCCTCGCTCCAACTTTGGCAAGGTGGTCCGCCAATTATTCCGTCACAATCGGGAATTTCAGATGATGCTATTTTTCTAACATCACGCCTGTCTAATAGCGTGTTGTGATTTTTCTCATACGTTGCCCATATTGTTTTGTCGAATTCGTTTGCCCAAACAACATTAAACCCAGCGTTCTTAAACCCTAAATCCATGCCGCCCGCACCAGCAAATAAACTAATTATTTTCATAACTTTCCTACCTGTGAAATGTGATAAGTTTTGCTTGTTTCAAAATTGCAGGGTTATCGGGTGATTTGATTTCAATATCTGAAATTTTGAAGTTATCATTCGTTATTTTTTCAATTCTTTCTCTATCTTCTTTTGGAAACGAATTGTATTTTTCTGTGTTTATAACAGCAACAAACTCAAATTGTGCGTCCGTGGGAGTGTACGCATACGAAAACACTTTTGTAGGGTTTTCAATTCCCCACATTCCACGAATACGCAAGTATGTAATTCCAAGGGGGTCAATTCTATTCACCCTACCCAATTCTGTTGTTTCGGAAAATTCAACATCAGGAACTAAGTTTACCCCTTGGACAATCACTTGTCTAATTTTCTCGTATGTTTCTGCACTTGCAGCATAGTCCACACCATAAACGAAAAATAGTCGTGATAGAGAGTTGTTTTTGGCTACGCCAACGGCATACAAAATATCTTTCTCGGTCCAATCTTCACAATCGCGACAGGGGGTAGTTATCATAGGACTATCGGCAAACAACTTTGCTTTTGGATAGGAGCTGTTTAGTGATAACGGTGCACCTTTGCTTTCGATTTTCTTGACTTCTACCGCATCGCCGTTTTTTATGATAAAGTCTGGCGGGTGGTTCTGCGTGCCAAGAAATGAAAACACTTTTGAATATTGTTTGTTTCGTGCTTGTTCGTTTGTTTCCAACAAAGTACCAGCAAAAACATCTTTGACATATTTTTCAAGTGCATCGCCCATGCTGTTTGCACGATTGTTTCCAGTATAAAAACTGCGAAGTTCGCTAATTGGATTGGCTACAATATTGGCAATTGCTTGTAATATATTGACGCTCATCACTCCCCACCTCCATAATACTCATCCAACATTTCATCATCCACCCGCCGCAGTTCGCTTCGTGGCAACATGGACAGCAGTTTCCAGCCTATGTCCAGCGTTTCTTCCACAGTGCGGTCGGTGTAGTAGCCTTGGGAGATGTACTCCTCCTCGAATGCTTCGGCAAAGCGGGCGTACACCTTGTCCAACTCGGACAACGCCGCCTCCCCAAGGATGACCATCAGTTCCTTCGCCTCCTTGCCGCGGGCATAGGCGGCGAACAGCTGATTCATTGTGCCTGCATGGTCGGCACGGGTCTTGCCCTCGCCGATGCCTTTGTCTTTCAAGCGGGAAAGAGAGGGCAGAACGTCAATCGGCGGGGTAATCCCACGGCGGTGAAGTTCACGGGAGAGGATAATCTGCCCCTCGGTGATATAGCCTGTCAGGTCGGGGATTGGGTGGGTTTTGTCGTCCTCCGGCATGGTGAGAATAGGCACCATGGTAATGCTGCCCTCCTTGCCTTTCAGCCGCCCGGCACGCTCGTACATACTGGCAAGGTCGGTGTACATATACCCCGGGTAGCCCCGCCGTCCCGGCACTTCACGGCGGGCGGCGGACACCTCCCGCAGGGCGTCCGCATAGTTGGTGATGTCCGTGAGGATAACCAGCACGTGCATATCAAGCTCGAACGCCAAGTATTCAGCGGCGGTGAGAGCCATGCGCGGGGTGGCTATCCGCTCGATGGCGGGGTGGTTGGCAAGGTTCATGAACAGCACGCTGTGCTCAATCGCACCTGTACTGCGGAAATCCTCGATGAAAAAGTTGGCTTCCTCGAAAGTGATGCCGATTGCGGCGAAAACCACGGCGAACTTGTCGTCGCTCCCCCGCACTTTGGCTTGGCGGGCGATTTGGGAGGCAACATTGGCGTGGGGCAGTCCGCTTGCGGAAAAGATGGGCAACTTTTGCCCACGGACAAGGGTGTTCAGCCCATCAATGGCGGAAATCCCTGTTTGAATGAACTCCTCCGGGTACATACGGGCGGTGGGGTTCATTGGTGTGCCGTTAATATCAAGGCGTGCAGTGGGGATAATCTCCGGTCCGCCGTCGCTGACCTCTCCCATGCCGTTGAACACCCGACCAAGAATGTCGGGTGACACCCCGAAAGTGATGCCCTCACCGAAAAAACGAACGGTGGAGCTATCGGGAATAATGCCCTCACTACTCTCGAATAGTTGCACGACAACATCCGTGCCGTCCACTTCTAACACACGGCAACGGCGGCGTTCCCCTGTGGAGGTCTTAATCTCCCCAAGCTCGTTATATGTTGCTCCCTCAACCTGGCGGACAAGCATTAGTGGCCCTGTGACTTCTTGTATTGTGCGGTATTCTTTCATGAGTGTACTCCTTGGATTATGTAGTTATAGTATACCCTATTATGGGCAAGTTGTCAAGGAAAAATCTGTGTCTGGTTTGTGGTTTTTGCAAATGTGACTATCGTGTTAGCTCATGAAACAACCAAAACATTGTCATTATGTTTTATCTTGATAGTCACTTCCAATATGAAAAGAGCGAGCCGTCGCTCGCTCTTTTCCTCTAATACCTCATCAAGTTACGATACCCCTCTTCAAGAGTATCGTCTTTTCGTTTTCGCTTGGCAGTACGCCTAAAAACGAAAGTTTTGGCGCACTCCACGTCGGAGTATGCCACATCTTTCCCATCTTTTCCACGGCGTTTCTTCATAAATAGTATAACTAATGCTTCCACGCCGATTCCTGCGATAAAACTAATGATGATTTCTATCATGATTCGCGCCATGCGCGAGGGGAATTTGTGCACCCAAAATATAAAATTTGTGCTTTCCCTTACGCGCCCTTTCACTTGTTATTTTCAAACGAATCTCCGTGACCTCCGTGAATTTCTCCCCACCACCAAAGTATATCTGCGTGGCAGGGTGTGATAAAATTGCGAGAGGTGGCTAAAACACGGCTTAAAACTGCTAGAGGGTGTCTACACAAGATGGGAACGGCGAGATTTTGGCTGTTTTTTCGCCACTCGTCGTTGCTCGTCGGTTAAATATTCCCGATATTCGCCCTCCTCACGCCTAGATTGGCGAAAAAACATCTCAAAATTCGCTCGTTTCATCTCGTGTAGACACCCTCT
>WQSD01000040.1 GCA_009788105.1 Oscillospiraceae bacterium
ACCATGGACGGTGGTACTATCATAGTCCACGGGAATGCAGGAGATGCACTGGGGTATGCCATGCGGGGAGGGCAGATATTCGTGAAAGGTAACGCAGGTTACCGTGCAGGGGTACACGTAAAAGAGTACAAAGACAAACGCCCCATTATAGTAATCGGCGGTCATGCGGGCAGTTTTCTTGGAGAGTACCAAGCGGGCGGGCTGATTATCGTCCTTGGACTTGGTAGCGAAGATGGTGTGCCTGTGGGCAACTTTACCGGCATGGGAATGCACGGCGGGAAAATCATTGTTCGCACAAATGCCGTCGACTTACCCAGTACAGGAAATGATATAAATCTTGCAAGTGCAACCGGGGACGACTTGCTTGAAATTGCCCCATATATAAAGCAATTTTCCGAGTATTTTAACATTTGCTCTGAAAAAATTTTGGATGACAAGTTTATAGTCCTCACCCCCGGTGCGAAAAATCCATACGAGCAACTGTATACCTATAATTAGGAGAAAAAGTATGAATACAACTATCAACGAAGTTTTAACTTTTGTAAAAGAAAACGACGTAAAGTTTATACGACTAAGTTTTTGCGATATTTTTGGTCAGCAGAAGAATATGTCGATTATGGCAAGTGAACTGGAGTCGGCTTTTAAGCGGGGAGTTTCGTTTGATGCTAATTCTATAAAAGGGTTTAGCGACGTGACAAACTCCGACTTGTTTTTGTTCCCAGACCCTGCAACCTTGTCTGTTTTGCCGTGGCGACCGGGGCCGGGGCGGGTTCTGCGAATGTATTGCGACGTTCGTAACCCTGACGGGGGGCAGTTTCCAAACGATAGTCGTGCCATTCTAAAAGCAGTGCTTGCCCGTGGAGAGAAAATGGGGTATACCTGCAACGTTGGCGCAGAATGCGAATTTTATTTGTTCAAACAAGACGACAAGGGCAAGCCTACCCAAGAGCCGTTAGATAACGGAGGCTATTTAGACATTGCCCCCCTTGACAAAGGGGAGGATATTCGCCGTGACATTTGCCTTGCACTCGAGGAAATGAACATTCAGCCCGAAACATCCCATCACGAGCAAGGACCGGGGCAAAACGAGATCGACTTTAAGTACAACGATGCCCTTGAAAGTGCGGACAACCTGCAAACATTTAAGTGGGCGGTCAGGGCAATTGCCGCACGAAATGGACTGTTCGCCTCCTTTATGCCAAAGCCAATTGCCAATGCGGCGGGCAGCGGGTTGCACATTAACATTTCTATTGCACAAAACGGAAAAAATCTGTTTAAGTCTACTCGCGACGGGCATTCTGCCGAAGCGGAAAACTTTATCGCAGGTGTTTTAGCAAAAGCCGCAGATATGACAGTTTTTCTTAACCCGATTATTAACTCATATGACCGTTTCGGAAAATTTGAAGCACCAAAATATGTGTCTTGGTCGCACAATAACCGCTCCCAGTTGGTGCGCATTCCTGCGGCAACCGGGGAGCGTGTGCGAATGGAGCTTCGTAGTCCTGACCCGGCAGTCAACCCCTACCTGGCTTTTGCCCTTATCATCTCCGCAGGGCTTGACGGCATCGAGAAAAAGCTGCCACTGCCCCCTACTGCGGACATTGATTTGTTTGATGACAACAAGGCAGAAACCCAGCCCCTTAAAACAATTCCATCTGATTTGGAGCAGGCTGTTTTGCTGGCACAGAACAGCACCTTTGTGGCAGATGTTGTGGGTGCGGGGTTTTTAGAGAAATATTTGTCTGCCAAGCAAAAGGAACTTCGTGACTTTGCCGCCGCCCCTGACGCCGAAACATTTTACAAGGAACGATACTTCCCGACGATTTAATCATTAAATGTGACTATCGTGTTAGCTCATGGAACAGTCCAAACAATGTCATTGCGGGCTTGACCCGCAATCTCATCAAATATTGAAGTACCATGGGATTGCGGGTCAAGCCCGCAATGACAAAACATGGTTGAAACTTTGTATTATGTTCTAACCTGATAGTCATATCATCAAAAAAGAGGAGCTATTTCCCCATGCAAACGGCACTGGTTTTGTCTGCCAAAGAAAACGGAATAACCTTCTTTTCTGACCTGCTAAAGTCATCCGAAGTGACCCAGGTTAAGTCCTATCAGTCGGCACACGAGGCACGGCGGGAACTTCTTGAACGGGATTTTGATGTTGTTGTCATCAATGCGCCGTTAGCTGACGAAACAGGGGAGCTGTTGGCACGGCAAATTGCAGAATCAGGTCAATCCCAAGTGATTTTAGTTGTGGCAAACGAGTTTCATGATGCAGTAAGTGCCGCCTGTGAGGACTATGGTGTGCTTACCCTGTCAAAGCCACTAAACAAGTCGGTTTTTTGGACAGCATTAAAGCTGGCAAAATCTACACAAAATCGCATAAAAAAAATGCACGTGGAAAACACAAAGCTAAAGCAAAAAATCGAGGATATTCGTGTAATCGACCGTGCAAAATATATTTTGATTTCTTTTCACAACATGACAGAGCAAGAAGCGCATAAATACATTGAAAAACAAGCAATGGATATGCGTGAAACGAAGCGAAGTATTGCCGAAGGGATTTTGAAAACCTATGAAAACTGACAAGTTAAACGAAGAATGTGCGGTGTTTGGTGTCAGCCTGCGAACAGATGAAGCTGTGGGCGTGACCTACAACGGGCTTGTTGCCCTGCAACACCGAGGGCAAGAGGGTGCGGGCATTGCTGTGGTGAAAAATCAGCGCATTTTTTGCCACAAAGCCCCCGGGCTTGTGACCGAGGTGTTCTCGGGCGAGCTGACCCACACCTTGCCACAAGGCAGAGTTGCAGTCGGACACGCCAGATATTCAACCACCGGCGACCATCGCCCTGAAAACATGGGGCCTTTCGTCACCGATTACTTCACCGGGCGAGTTGCCACGGCACACAACGGCAACATCACTAACGCCCCCGAACTGCGAAAACGGCTGTATGAAAGCGGGGTGCGGTTCGAGGGGGACAGTGATAGCGAAGTTATCAGCTCCCTTATTGTCCACCACACAATTAACAACAGCAATACAGTCAAGGGAGCAATTGCCGCCGCAGGGGAGTTGCGTGGTGCATTTTCCTTGGTCATTGCTACAGGGAAAAATCGCCTGATTGCGGTGCGTGACCCAAGTGGGTTTCGCCCCTTGTGTATAGGGGAAAGCGAGATAGGCATCGCGGTTGCCTCTGAAAGTTGTGCCCTTGAGTCTTGCGGATTTAAGTTCGTGCGGGATGTACAGCCGGGGGAAGTTATCATTGTGGAAGATGGGGTTGTAAATTCCAAAGGTGTGCTACTGACCGAAAAAGAGGCAGGCTGTGGGCTGTGTATTTTTGAATATGTTTATTTTGCCCGTGCCGACTCGATTATTGATGGACTAAGTGTGTATGACGCCAGACGAAAAGCGGGGGCGATTCTTGCAAGGGAACACCCGATAGATGCCGACTTGGTGTGTGGCGTGCCTGACAGCGGACTTGAGGCGGCGTATGGATACAGTAGAGAAAGCGGAATACCCCTTGCCTCTGCTTTTGTGAAAAATCGCTACATAGGACGAAGTTTTATCTACCCAACCCAATCACAACGTGATGCGGCAGTAAAGCTGAAGCTTAATCCGCTGGCGGCAAGCGTTGTGGGCAAGCGAATTGTGCTTATTGACGATTCTATTGTGCGGGGGACAACATCAGGGAAAATCATTCGTAACCTGAAAAACGCAGGTGCCGCCCAGGTGCATATGCGAATCTCATCCCCTCCAATTCGCCACGTGTGCCACTATGGGACGGATATTGACAGCGAAGAAAATCTGATTATAAATAAAATGAATATAGAAGAAATATGCCGCCATATCGGAGCGGACAGCCTTGGGTACATCAGCCTTGAGGGGCTGCGACAGGCTTGTGACGGGTGTAGTTTATCCTTTTGTACAAATTGTTTTTCAAAAAATCAAAATATTGAAGGGAGCAATATATGAAAGCAAAAACCTATTTAGTGCTTGAAAACGGAATAATCTTTGAGGGGGAGGCACTTGGTAGTCACCAGTCTGTTACCGGTGAAATTGTGTTCACCACCGGGATGACAGGGTATCTTGAAACCCTTACCGACCCAAGCTACTTTGGGCAAATTATTCTGCAAACTTTCCCCCTTATCGGGAACTATGGGGTCATTCCAAGCGACTTTGAAAGCGTTAAAATAGCCGCAAAAGGCTATATCGTTAAGCACCCCTCGAAAACACCCTCCAACTTTCGCAGCCAGGGCGACCTCGACTCTTTCCTTGCCAGCCGAAACATTGTGGGTATCAGCGGCATTGACACGCGAGAGCTTACAAAGATAATTCGCGAAAGTGGTGTGATGAACGGCAAAATCACTCCCACCCTTCCCACCCAAGAGGACAGGGAAGAGGCAGGAAGATACGAGGTGCTGAACGCTGTGCCAAGTGTGTCCCCGAAAACTGTGGAGAAAATCGGCGGGTCGGGGCGGCGTGTGGCTTTGCTGAACTATGGTGCAAAGGCGGGGATTGCCAATGCGCTTATCGCAAAAGGCTGTGAGGTGACGTCCTTCCCCCATGACACAACGGCAGACGAAATCCTGAAGTTTGCCCCTGAGGGGATAATGCTTTCAAACGGCCCGGGCGACCCTGCCGAGCCGATTAACGCTCCTCTTGTGGACACTCTTGCGAAACTTGACCAAAGTGGCATTCCAATCTTCGGAATTTGCCTTGGACACCAGCTTCTTGCCATGGCAAAAGGCTATAAGACCGAAAAGCTGAAGTTTGGACACCGGGGGGCGAACCAGCCCATCAAAGATGTGAAAACGGGGCGGGTGTACATAACCAGCCAAAATCACGGATACACAGTAATATCAGATGACAGCTGGTTAGTAAGCGTTAATGACGGAACGTGCGAGGGGCTGGACTACGGCAAGTCCTTCTCGGTGCAATTCCACCCGGAGGCGTGCGGCGGCCCGCTTGACACAGGATTTTTGTTTGATATGTTTGTTGAAAGAATGAGTTGACCTTGGGGCAAGACCTTGGGGCGTTGTCCCGGTTGACCTTGGGGCGTTGCCCCAAACCCCACCAGAAAACTTTTTGCAAAAAGTTTTCTGGACTTTCAAAAACCTTTGTATAAAAGTATTTCATGCTTTTGAGAAGAAAGTTTTTGCTCCACCTTTTTACAAAAAGGTGGTCGGGTTTGGGCTGAAAGCCCAAGGTCTTGACCTTTATCGACAAGCTCTATGATTGACCTAAAACCTTATTAAAATGCTCTCCCGGAAAGGATGAACAACCATGCCATTAGATAAAAGTATAAAAAAAGTGTTAGTAATCGGCTCAGGGCCAATTGTTATTGGGCAAGCGGCTGAATTTGACTATGCAGGTACACAGGCCTGCCGTGTGTTGCGTGACGACGGAATCGAAATCGTGTTGGTCAACTCTAACCCTGCCACAATCATGACAGACAGCAACATTGCTGACAAGATTTATATCGAGCCTCTTACCCTTGAAACGGTGAAACGTATCATCATTAAAGAACGCCCTGACGGCATTCTTTCAGGGCTTGGCGGGCAGACAGGGCTGACCCTTAGTATGCAGCTTGCAAAGTGCGGCTTTCTTGAGGAATACAACGTAAAACTTCTTGGCTCATCTCCCGAAACCATTGATAAGGCAGAGGACAGGCTGATTTTCAAGGAAACCATGGACAGCATTAGCCAGCCGTGTATCCCCTCAGAGGTTGCCACCGACTTGGACACCGCAATTGCCGCCGCCCGTCAGCTGGGCTACCCGGTGGTGGTGCGTCCTGCCTTTACCTTGGGCGGAAGCGGAGGGGGCATTGCCAAAGACGAAGAGCAGTTCAAGCAAATTGCCGCCAACGGCATTGCCCTGTCCCCAATTAACCAAATTCTTGTGGAAAAATCCATCGAGGGTTGGAAAGAGATTGAATTTGAAGTCATGCGTGACAAAGTGGGCAACGTGCTTACTGTTTGTTCCATGGAAAACTTTGACCCTGTGGGCATACATACCGGGGACAGCATTGTTATCGCCCCAACTGTCACCCTTTCGGACAAAGAATATCAGATGCTCCGCTCCGCATCTCTGAATATCATCACCGCCCTTGGGGTTGAGGGCGGATGTAATGTACAGCTTGCGTTGCACCCAACCAGCTTTGAATATGCGGTAATCGAGGTAAACCCTCGTGTGTCCCGCAGTTCGGCGTTGGCGAGCAAGGCAACAGGATACCCAATTGCCAAAGTTGCCACCAAAATCGCCATTGGCTATACCCTTGACGAAATTGTCAACACGGTGACAGGTACGACTTTTGCCGCCTTCGAGCCAACCCTGGACTATGTGGCGGTTAAGTTCCCCAAGTGGCCCTTTGATAAGTTTGTGTACGCCCATAAAAAACTTGGCACACAAATGAAAGCCACCGGAGAAGTTATGGCAATTGCGGACACCTTCGAGGCGGCAATACTAAAGGCTGTCCGTGGTGCGGAAATCGGGCTGGACGACCTGAATATGCCGAAACTTGCCGCCTTGTCAGACGAAGAACTTCTCGAGGCGTGTGGCGGCAAAACTGACGAGCGACTTTTCCTTGTGTACGAAGCAATTAAGCGGAATGTGACCATAGAAAAAATCCACGAAATCACCGCCATTGACCCTTGGTTCTTAAACGGACTGAAAAATATTGCTGATGGCGCTGTGCCGAATAAGCCGCTTATATACAAAATGGTGGACACTTGTGCCGGGGAATTTGAAGCCCAAACACCATATTTTTACTCCATTCAGCACGAGGGCAAAAACGAGGCGTTGCCATTTATCGAAAAAAGCACTAAACCTCGCATTGTGGTGCTGGGTAGCGGTCCGATTCGCATTGGTCAGGGGATTGAGTTTGACTATGCCTGTGTGCATTGCGTGTGGACGTTGCGTAAAATGGGCTATGAGGTCATTGTTATCAACAACAATCCCGAAACAGTGTCTACCGACTTTGACACCGCCGACAGACTATACTTCGAGCCGCTGCACATTGACGATGTGATGAGCGTTATTGACCAAGAAAAGCCTGATGGTGTTATCGTTGCTTTCGGCGGCGGTACTGCAATAAAGCTGACGAAAAAGTTGCATCAGCGTGGAGTGAACATTATCGGCACGTCAGCGGACAGCATTGACCTGTGCGAAGACCGCAAGCGGTTTGATGACCTGCTTGAATCTTTAAGTATCAAACGCCCTGCGGGACTTGGCGTGTTCACCGAAGCCGAGGCTCTTGCGGCGGCGGAAAAACTGGGCTATCCTGTGCTAATGCGCCCCTCTTATGTTCTTGGCGGGCAGAACATGATTATTGCGTTCTCGGCTGATGATATTAAAGAGTACATGGAAATTATTTTGCGTCAAAAGCAGGATAATCCTATACTAATCGATAAATATCTAAGCGGTCGTGAAATCGAAGTGGATGCAATTTGCGACGGCAAAGATGTGCTTATCCCAGGAATCATGGAGCATATTGAACGCACCGGGGTTCACTCGGGGGATAGCATTTCGGTTTACCCTGCACTAAACATTGATGATGACTTGTCGAAAGAGCTGTATGAGCTGACCAAAAAGATTTGCGGTGCCCTTGATGTGCGTGGGCTGGTTAATATCCAGTATGTTCAGTACGAGGGAGAGATTTATGTTATCGAGGTCAACCCTCGTGCCTCCCGTACTGTGCCGTATATCAGCAAGGTTACAGGTGTGCCAATGTGCGAGCTTGCCACACGGGTAAGCGTTGGCGAAACTCTTGCGGACAACGGCTATGGCTCGGAAATTGCGAAAATTCCGCCGTATATTACAGTCAAAGTGCCTGTGTTCTCCTTCGAGAAGCTGGCAGGAGTTGACACCCACCTTGGACCGGAAATGAAGTCAACCGGGGAAGTTTTAGGCATAGGCAAAAACCTTGAAGAGGCTTTGTACAAAGGGCTTGCAGGTGCGAAATACAAGCTGAAAAAATCCGGCGGCGTGCTGATTACTGTTCGTGACAGCGACAAAAGCGAAATTGTTGCTGTGGCAGAAAAATTCGCTAAGTGCGGGTTCGAGCTGTATGCCACCCGAGGCACGGCTAATTATTTGACAGACAAAGGGCTGGCGGTAACAACTGTGAAAAAAATTCACCAAGACGCCCAGCACAACACCCAAACCCTTATTGAAAGCGGCAAGGTGAATTACATTGTTTCCACTTCGCAAAAAAGTCGTAACCCTGCACAAGAGGACATGATAATTCGCAGTAGAGCAAGTATTTTAGGGATTCCTTGTCTAACATCAATTGACACAGCAAATGCCCTGGTGGACAGCTTGCTGTCCGGCTACAGCGAGATTAACACCGAGCTTGTGGACATTAACGCAATGAGGAGCGAACGTATGAAATTACCATTTACCAAGATGCAAACTTGTTCAAACGATTATATTTACATCAACGCTTTTGACCTTGAGATAAACTCGCCTGAATCCCTTTCTGTGTTCTTGTCTGACAGGCACACAGGTATTGGCGGGGACGGAGTAGTGCTGATTATGCGTTCAAGCGTTGCAGACGCAAAAATGCGTATGTTCAACCTTGACGGCAGTGAGGGAAGTATGTGCGGCAATGCTGTACGTTGTATCGGCAAATATTTGTACGACAATGGCATAGTGAAAAAACGCAAAATCACCCTTGAAACCCTAAGTGGAATTAAAATTCTGCAACTTCAAACACGGAACGGGGCGGTGTCAAGTGTGTGCGTTGATATGGGCGCGCCAAAGTTTGCGGCGGGGGAAATCCCTGTGGCACTTGAAGGGGAAAAGTTCGTTTCGTATCCTCTTGAAATCGGCGGGGAGAGCTATAACGCCACCCTTGTGTCCATGGGCAACCCTCATTCGGTGGTGTTCGTTGACAATGTGGA
>WQSD01000041.1 GCA_009788105.1 Oscillospiraceae bacterium
TTACCACCACACTTGCAGGCACAGCAATCTGCACCCAACAAACGGGCAGTCACAAGACCTGCCCCTACACAGGACAAAATCCATGAACAACATTGAAAAAACAAAACGACTTGTCAGCGTCATCAACGCTATCCACTCGCAATATTCACAGGATTATTTTGACACCGGCAAAGTGGAGAAGATAAATCTTTCCCGCACCGCCGTGCCGACTGAGCATATTCTGCGGTATCGCCTTAATTTGCACGAAAGTATCAACGACTATCTGGTGAAACATGACCTCGACGGTATCACATATTACTATCGTGTCAAGACTTCCGAAAGCATTTTGGATAAAATCCAGCGATACAGCGAAAACGCTGACAAATATCCTGTAAACAACTGGATGAATGATATTTTTGGCGCACGGATGATTTTGTCGGCGGAAGAACTGGAGCAAATCATCGAACTCCTTGACGGCTGGCAAGAGGAATTTGGCTTGAAGAACTGGTATTTCCGCGACAAAGACGACTACCGCGGTTTGCACGTGTATTTCAAAAATAAGTCGAATTGGCTCTTTCCCTGGGAACTGCGATTGTGGGACGAGGCGGATGTTGAGCTGAATATTCGGACACATCAGTTGCACAAACGGGGATTTGCGGGGTAGGATTATGAAAACAATCAAACTTTTACTTTTGACAATTATTATCTTATCTGTTTTGTTGCTTACCGCCTGCGGATTGTTCTCAGGCGACCGCGCCTTGTATCAAGAAGCACGCCGAGTTTGGGAATTATATGAAAACGAGTTTGTAGCTCTGTTTGACAGAAACCTTGAACATTTTGAAACAATACTTTCTTCGCCGTTTATGGAGCGAAATGCAAGTGCCGGAAGATATGGCATGACTTTTTGGAGTTGTCCGTATGGTAGTGATATAAGTTCGTCTTGGGATGAAGAACAGAGAAATATTGACTGGATGACCGATGAGCTATATTCCGCACTTAACGCTATTTTTGAAGAAATTCCGTATGCTATGATAGGCACATGGGGCAATGCGGAACACACTGGGGAAATAGGACTGTATGTTAGTTTTTTTGATTCCGAGCGTATTGAAGCACCCTTTCGTGGCAGAAGTTCTGCGACATTCTCTTTTAACTACGGCAGAGCTTGGGACGAAGGTTCACAGATAATCCCGCCCATATATTTACGCAATGGCTGGCGTATTCACGTTACATCATTTTGGTCGAGTTAGAGGGTTTGCCACAACAATTTTCTGCGCCCTTGGCCTTATTTCTTGACCCTATAAAGGACACAATATGATCAAATACACACCCAACCCAACAATCGAAATCGACCGCGGCGAAATGCGGAAAGTCTTTGCCGCAGGGCTTGCCGAAATGGCGAAAACCGACGACCGCATATACCTCATGGACAGCGACCTGATGGCCTCCATGAGTACCCGCTCGTTCATGGATGCATTTCCCGACCGCACCATAAACTGCGGCATTCAGGAGGCGAACATGATGGGTGTTGCCGCCGGGCTGTCCGCCATGGGCAAGATTCCCTTCACCCACACCTTCGGGGCGTTCGCCGCCCGCCGAGCCTATGACCAAATATTCATCTCCTGCGCCTACTCACAGCAAAATGTGAAGATTATCGGCTCTGACCCGGGGGTGACGGCGGCGGGGAACGGTGGCACACATATGCCTTTCGAGGATGTGGCGCTCATGCGGGCTATACCGAACATGACCATCGTCGAGCCGACGGACATTACCATGCTGGCAAGCCTGTTACCGCAAATCAAAGATGCTCCCGGTTGCACCTACATTCGCCTGTGCCGCAAGGTAAGCGAGGCTGTGTACCCGGAGGGCAGTCAGTTCAAACTGGGGGAGGCCGCCTTGCTCCGAGAGGGCAAGGATGTTGCCATCATCGCATCGGGATACTGCGTGCATCAGGCGCTTATCGCCGCACAAGACCTTGCGGCAGAAGGCATTTCCGCCACGGTGATTGATATGTTCACCATCGCCCCCCTTGACCGCGAGGCTGTCCTTGCGGCGGCAGAGTGCGGTGCTGTAGTGGTGGCAGAGAATCACAACGTGAACGGCGGACTTGGTTCTGCTGTGGCAGAGGCGTTGGGCGAGATGAAGCCCACCCCTCTTGTGCGGGTGGGAATCAAGGACTCATTCGGCGAAGTGGGCACACGTGAACAGCTTGCCGCCCGCTTTGGCATTGATGCGGCTGGCATTGTGGCTGGGGTGAAAAGGGCAATGAAGAATTAAAAATGCAGAATAAGGGCAAGGTCAAAATCGCAGGGAACTTTTGAAAAAGTTCCCCACACCCCTCAAAACTTTAGATAAGCAAAAGCGGAGCTTATGCAGACGAAGGGCATTGTTGTCCTGTAGGGATCGACGCCCTCGGCGACCCGCTGAATGGGAACAGCCTAAATATTTCCTTATGCCCACCTCGCCTGTGAGGGGGGATGTCCCGCAGGGACAGGGGGGAGCGCGACGGCACAACAAATCCCAACCAAAACCACACTCCACAGCACCCAAGCCCTCCTCCCCGAGGAGGGTGGCATGGGCTGGCTTTGCCCATGACGGGAGGAGTGGTGTGCGTAAGAGGTAGATGGAGCATTAACTTTTGGTGTCGCAACTCCCTCCGTCTTGCGGGAAAAGCACCTGCAAGCCACCTCCCTCGGAGAGGGAGGCTTGGGTATGGCGGTGCCGCACAAACAGACGGGCATGGAAAATTCGCACCACACCCGTAGGGACGACAACCTGCCATCCGCATATAAACCACCCACACACAGGAGAACACAAAATGGTCGCTGAACTGGAAAATTTTTTCGAGCGGATAAGAATTGACGAAAACTTGGAGATTTGTGGGGTAGCAATTGGGAACGATGCCCACCATATTGCAATGCAAGAATGTACAATTGAAGAATTTCGCAAATGTGCTTGCGAGTGTGAGTGCAGGGAGTGAGGTATGACTAACCTCCCCAAACGCAAGCCAACAAGATGGGATAAGTACGATTATTCACGAAACGGTGCGTATTTTGTGACGTTTAATGTCAAAGGTATGCACAAAATTCTGGGTACAGTCGTAGGGGCGGGGTCTACCCGCCCGCCAACCGAACAAACCCCATACGTTGAACTATCCATCTACGGAAAAATTGTTGATACTGCAATTAAATCGTTGCCACAAAAATACGAAAGTGTAATAATTGACAGATATGTCGTTATGCCGAACCATGTTCATATGATTGTAATCATAGATAACAACGGGCGGGTTGACCCCGCCCCTACGCTGAGTTCGATTGTTGGTTTTTTGAAATACCAAACTACAAAAGAAATCGGTATTTATGGTTTTTGGCAACGTAGTTTTCGTGACCGCATTATTCGCAATACCACAGAACACAGCGAAATTCGCCGATATATTTATTACAACCCACGAAGTTGGCTACACAAACATAACCACCCATCCACGGAGAAACCATGATTAAAATCGAAAACCTAACCAAACGGTACGGCGAAATCCGTGCCCTGAACGGAATATCCTTTGAAGTTGGCGAGGGGGAAGTCCTTGGATTTCTTGGACCAAACGGCGCAGGAAAAAGCACCACCATGAACATTCTGTGCGGGACTTTGTCCTGCGACAGCGGGGTTGCCATGGTGGGAGGCATTGACATTCTTGCCGACCCAATCGCCGCCAAGCGACAGATAGGATTCCTGCCTGAACACCCTCCCCTCTACCTTGACATGACTGTGCGGGAGTACCTCACATTTGTGGCAGGGCTAAAAGGGTGTGAGCTGAATATCAAAAAGCACCTTGCGGAAATCTGCGAAGTCACCCGTATCACCGACGTGTACGACCGGGTAATTCGCAATCTGTCAAAGGGATACCGCCAACGGGTGGGCATTGCACAGGCACTTGTGAACAATCCTGCGGTGCTTGTCTTTGACGAGCCTACAATAGGGCTTGACCCAAAGCAGATTATCGAAATCCGCAACCTTATCAAAGACCTTGGGCGAAAACATACAGTCATTCTGTCCACCCATATCCTCCCGGAGGTGCAGGCGGTGTGCGACCGCATTGTCATCATCCACAAGGGAACAATTGTGGCAAACGAAAAGACAGAGGAAATCTCTCGCATTGCACAGGGCAACCGCCGCCTGTCAGCGAAAATCTGCGGGCCTGAAAAGGAGGTTCTCGCCGCCCTGAGGGGCTTGTCAGGTGTCCGCTACGCGGAGGTCAGCGGCAACTTTGACATGGACAGCACCACCTACATCATCGAAACCGACCCGGGGTTAGATATGCGGAAAATGCTGTTTGGCACTCTTGCCAAAAACGGCTGGCCGCTAATTGGATTAGAGGCCATCGGCATGAGCCTTGAAGATGTGTTTATCTCGGCAGTGAACGAGTCGGGTCAGCCTGCGCCCAGGAAGAAGCGTGGGAAATCGCAGTCTGCTTCATAGAGAAGTCTGCACTTAAAGGTTGAGCAGACACAAACCCCGCCCCTACAATTTCATATAATTTACTAAAGTTTTTGAAAGGTGTGGAAAACTTTTGCGGGAAAGTTTTCTGCGACCTTGACCTTATCTTTTGACCTTAAATCAAGGAGACCCCTCATGTTAGCAATATTCAAGAAAGAAATCCGTTCATACTTCATTACCCCCATCGGGTACGTGTTCATCGCACTTTTTCTTGCAGTGAATGGAGTGCTGTTTTCGGTGAACACCCTGCGCCTTGGGCGTAACAGCAACATTCATGGCTATTTCTACTGGCTAATTCTTGCCCTGGTGCTACTTGTGCCAATCCTCACCATGAAAGTTTTCACCGAAGAGAAGAAAATGCGTACCGAACAGCTTTTGCTGTCAGCGCCGGTGCCGCTATTTAAGATAGTTGTGGCGAAATACCTTGCGGCGTACACTATGTTCGCAATTGTGCTTGGTGTTGCCAGCCTGAATTTTTTCATTTTAGCAATGTACGGCTCGCCAAACTTCGCCATATTCCTTGGCTCGATGATTAGTCTGCTGCTTATCGGGGCGGCGTGCGTGGCAATCGGGGTGTTTTTTTCAGCCCTGACAGAAAATCAGTTTATCGCCGCTATTTCAACTATGTCCGTTTTGCTGGCATTCGTTGGTATGAACCTGTTTAACGACCTTATTAACTCGGCATTTTTACGCGGCATATTTAACTGGTTTTCACTTCTTGCCCGCTTTAACCTGTTTTCATTTGGATTTTTTGACCTGCAAGCGATTTTGTACTATATCTCCGTTGCGGCTGTCTTTATCTTTTTGACCATACGGGTGTACGAGAAAAAACGGTGGAATTAGGAGCAAAATATGAAACTAACACAAAACAAAAAATTCAAATACGGCTCGGTTTCCGTGCTATTTTCTGTGGCGTTTATCGCCCTATTGCTGGCAGTGAACCTGCTTGTCACTTCCCTGTCCTTGCAAAACTCGTGGTTTTTCCGACTTGATTTATCCGACTCGGACATATACGAGATTTCGGATATTACACACGATGTTTTCGCTGACCTAATCGGCGAAGGTGAGCATTTTGAAATTGTGTTTATGCAGGAGCGTGACCGTATCGAGCATACAGCCGATATCAGACTCCACCGCGTACACACCTTAGCACTGCGGTATCAACAAATCTTTGATTTTGTTACTGTACGATATATTGACCCCATTACCCGCCCGGACTTGGTGCGCCCATTTGTGGCACACTCCATTAACGCCACAGTTCGCGCTACAGATGTTGTGATTCAGGCGACAAGCGGACAGTTCCGCATCCATGCCATTGAAGGCTTTTTCGCAGGGCAAGAAACATCAGTGTTTGTGGGAGAACGCCGCTTCACCACATCCATGATTGCTCTTGCCACCTCAGATGCTATTGCCTACTTCACCGTTGGACATGGCGAGGTTTCCTACGACGACCCAAGCATATCAAACTTTCGTGAATTGCTTGAAATTGCAGGGTTCGAGGTGCGTAGTATTAACCTGATGGAAGAAGAGATTGACCCGCGAGCAAGGCTGATTATCGTGAACAATCCACGAATGGACTTCCATGGGGTTCGTGGTGTGGTGAACGAAATTGCGGCATTGCAAAATTTTCTTGAAGAACAACAAGGAAATCTTATGGTATTCCTGGACTATGACCCAAACATTGTTCGCCTGCCGGAGTTACAGGGACTGCTTGAGGAGCGGGGCATCTACTTCCGTAACGAACGAGTTATCGAAAGTGCCGCCAACGCAATGCTTGAGGGCGGACACGGCTTTTTTGCCACCTATGTGCAACCAGAGCAAAGCTCACTTGGAGCAAGTTTTCACGCAGGAATGCGCGCCATGTCATCCCCTCCGCCAGCTGCAATGCGTAATGCACGCACTATTGATTTTCGTCAGGCGTCCATAAACCCTAACAGAGTAATGCATGTTGCACCTATTCTCACAACTTCCCGGGATGCTACAAGTCTTAGCGGCGAACGCCTGCGATACGAGCCTTTGTTGGTTGTTTCCCGTGAAGAGATATACGCAGCACTTGGCTTTGACACCCACTATGTTCATGTTATTGCAGGAGGTAGCTCCAGCTTTATCACCAACGAATTTGTTGACCTTGACAGCCCTGCCTTTGCTAACAACGATATTATGTGGGCAGCACTTCGCGCCACCGTTTCGGATAACGTGGACGAACGTGTGCCTTCAATTCCTCCGCGCGGGTTCGCAACACAAGAGCTTATTATCACCGACGGGCAAGCCAACACATGGATGATTATTCTCAGTGCTGTTGTCCCTCTTGCAGTGATGATTGTTGGTGCTGTGGTGTTTGTTAAGCGGAGATACAGGTAAATGAAGAATTAAGAATGAAGAATGAAGAATTAAGGAAAATTTGCTATGCAAATTACAGACTATAGAAAAAGATCAAGGTCGTGGGGTTTCACCCCACACCCGACCACCTTTTTGAAAAAAGGTGGAACAAAAACTTTTTCTCACAAAAGCATTTCATGATTTTGTACCAAAGTTTTTGAGGTTCTTAGGAACTTTTTTCAAAAAGTTCCTAAGTGGGGGTTGGGGCAACGCCCCAAGGTGTTTTATGGGTTTTCTTTAGGTTGAAAACTTGCTACGCAAATTATGTTATGGATATATTTCCTTACAGCCGTTTCGCGTGCCCCATTTCTCAAAATGTAACTTTCCCCCTTAATTCGGTATTAACTTACAGCTCTAAAAATATTATAACACAAAGCGAGATTTTCTTATGAAAGCACGACACATACCAAACATGCTGACCTTTTCACGATTGCTATTCACCATTGCCTTCGTGGCAATAAGCATTATCGACAGCCCTTTTCATCCTGCCGCCATGCTATGCTTTTTCGTGGGAGGAATGACCGACCTAATCGACGGACCACTTGCCCGCAAAATCAAGGGCGGAGCGACTGACCTTGGCGCAAACCTTGATGCAAACATTGACCTTGTAATGGTTGCCGCCGGTGTTGCTTTGATTATACCTGCTATGAACATTTGGCCCTTGCTTTTTCCTGCAGTGCTTGTCGCACTAGGGCTAAAGTTTACCACGGGAATCACTTCAAAAATTCAGCATGGCAAAGTTTTCTACACTCATACCGTTCTTGGAAAAGTAGTTATTATGTTGCTTTTCTTGGGAGCTAATATTTACTTTATCTTACATACAGCAGGGCTTAACGCAGGCAGTTTTTTGAATTGGTATTTGGTTGTGTGTATTGCAATGGTTGTTGTTCACTGCCTTGAAGAGCATCTTATTGTTGCAAAAATTGAATATCCTGAAAAGAACACTAAAACAATTTTTCATGTTAAGGGCTTGAACGAGAAATATCATGCCACGCGAGCAGGCGACGAGAAATAAATAAACTAACAAAATAGCTCCTGTATGCTCTCCAAATACAACACATAAAGTGAGATTTTTTATGAAAGCACGACATATACCAAATATAGTTACGTTCTCTCGATTTTTGTTTACCATCGCCTTTGTGATAATAGGCATCATCGACACTCCTTTCCACCCCGCTGCAATGATTTGCTTTTTCCTTGGTGCTGTATCTGATATGATTGATGGACCTCTTGCCCGTAGAATTAAGGGCGGAGCAACTAACTTTGGTGCGGACATCGATACCCTTGCGGATTTATTTATGATAGCGGCAGGCATCGGGGTAATCGCGACAGCTATGGACATTTGGCCGGTGTTAGTCCCGGCACTAATCATTGCATTAAGCCTGAAATTTACAACCGGCATTACTGCATATGTGAAACACGGCAAGGTTTTCTTTGTTCACACAGTTCTTGCTAAAACAGTTGTTATGCTTCTTTTTCTTGGCACTATAATTTACTTTATACTAAATGCGGCGGGTTATAATGCGGCTAGCTATGTAAACTGGCATTTATCCGTATGTATTGCCATTGTTGCCATACATTGTTTTGAAGAACACCTTATTATTTCTAAAATTGACTATCCTGCAAAGAATACTAAAACCATATTTCACGTTAAGGGAATGAATGAAAAATATCGTGCGAGGCTGAATAAAGGGAAGTAGATTCGGCGTGCGGTTTTGGCAGAAATCATACCCCCGCACCCGCTATCCGTCCTCACTGAAGCAACATCGTGCTGAATTCAAACATCGCATCGTCATTAAGGTTGTAACGAAATTAAAAATTACTCCATCTTAGACCAAACAAACAGCCTCGTCATTGCAAAGCGGTGATTTTCCGCGTGCAATCCAGTCATT
>WQSD01000042.1 GCA_009788105.1 Oscillospiraceae bacterium
AATCCCCTTCCTCGGGAAGGGGTGGATTGCGACTGTCCTTGTCGCAAGACGGGGTAGGACAGTAGTGAAGTTTTGATGTATGAAATTATATATTTTGCGTCCTACCCCGTCACTCGCTATGCTCGTGCCACCCCTTCCCAAGGAAGGGGAATAAGGTCAAGGGCGCACCCCGTAGGGACAACCGCCATTGGTCGTCCGCCGAAGGATACGCACCCATACGAACGGACGCACAATGACCACCCCCTCGCCTATTGCAATTTATACAAGGAGACCCCCATGACCACCCCCTCCCCCATCGCCATCCTCGGTTCTGCCGGCTCTATCGGCTTGCAAGCCGAAGAGGTGTGCCGCCACATGGGCATACCCATCGAGGCAATATGCTCCCACAGCAATATCGCTGTGCTGGAACAACAAATCCGCCGCAGTAATGTGGCATTTTGTGCTGTGTATGACACAGCCGCGGCGACTGCTTTGCGGAAGAATGTTGCGGACTGTGGTGTGAAGATTTTCGCGGGCGGCGACGGAATCCATGAGATGATTGGAATTATTTCTGCCCCACTTGTCATAAACTCTATTGTTGGCTCTGCCGGGCTACTTCCCACCCTTGCCGCAATCCAGGCAGGGCGGGACATTGCCCTTGCCAACAAGGAAAGCCTTGTGTGCGCCGGGGATATTGTCATGGCACAGGCGCGGGAGCGTGGCGTGCGTATCCTGCCGGTGGACAGCGAGCATAGCGCGGTGTGGCAATGCCTTGGCAGTCGTGACATGACCGATATGCGAGAGGTTCGGCGGATAATCCTCACCGCTTCGGGTGGGCCATTTTTCGGTCGCAAAGGGGAGGAGCTACACCACCTCGCCGCCGCAGATGCCCTTGCTCACCCCACATGGAGCATGGGGCGGAAAATCAGCGTTGATAGTGCCACCCTCATGAACAAGGGGCTTGAGGTCATCGAAGCGGCACACCTATTCGGCGTTCGTGGCGACATGATTGACGTTGTCGTTCACAGGCAAAGCATAATTCATTCCATGGTGGAATTCGCCGACGCCAGCGTGATTGCACAGCTGTCCACCCCCGACATGCGGGAGTGTATTCAGTACGCCCTCACCTACCCTCACCGCCACCCCAGTCTGACCGCACCTCTTGATTTTACGAAGATTAGCACACTCACCTTTGACCAGCCGGACACCGACACCTTCCCCCTGCTGAAATTGGCGTTCCACGCGCTTAAGCAGGGCGGCGTTATCCCTGCCGTGCTGAACGGAGCGAACGAAGCGGCAGTTGACCTCTTCCTTGAGGGCAAAATCACATTCGGGGAAATCGCACCCCTAATACACGCTGCCGTGGAGGGATACGCCAACATAGCCCAGCCGACAATTGACGAGATTTTGGCGGCGGAAAAAGCAGGGCGGGCAAGGGCGATGAAGAATTAAGAATGAAAAATGAAAAATGAAGAATGAAGAATTAAGGTAAATTTGCTACGCAAATTATTTTATTGAAAAGGGCAAGGGCAAAACACCCACTGCACCTGTAGGGGTCGACGCCCTCGGCGACCCGCTCGAACGGTGCAACCAAAACCCTGTGTAGGCGTCAAGGGCGCAAGGACATTTTAACCACGAAATGACACGAAAATGCACGAAAAACAGACAAAATGTTTCTGTAATTCCCCTTCCTTGGGAAGGGGTGGATTGCGACTGCCCTTGTCGCAAGACGGGGTAGGATGTGAAACGAAAGATTTTGAGTTTTGATGTCGTGTTTGTGTCCTATCCTACCCCGTCACTCGCTATGCTCGTGCCACCCCTTCCCAAGGAAGGGGAATAAGGTCAAGGGCGCACCGCACCCGTAGGGGCGGGTTTCCATGCCCGCCCGCTTATTGGGTGTTATTTACACATAAAATCCTAACCACAAACAACCCCCAACCACTGCACCCGCCCTTTGCCTCCCTCGTGGAGGGAGTTAGGAAAAACACTCCCTCAGCCTTGGTATACCCGTAGGCACAACCGCCCTCGGTCGTCCGCTCGTTTGGTGCGTACCGTTTGACGGACGGACATGGAATCCAAATCCCGCCCCTACAAGCTCGACCTCCCCTACCATAAAACAATTTGCGTAAGCAAATTTACCGCAATTCTTCATTTTTCATTCTTAATTCTTAATTATAATTGCCATTAACTCCACATTTTCCCTTGTAAAGGAGCACCCATGAACCTTATCATAACAATACTCCTCACCATTCTCATCATCGGACTGCTTATTTTCATTCACGAACTGGGGCATTATGCTGCCGCCCGCAAATTCGGGGTGACAATCAAAGAATTTGCCGTGGGCATGGGACCGAAAGTCTACAGCCGCGTGTCCCCGAAAACCAGTATTCGCTATTCTCTGCGGGTGCTGCCTATCGGAGGGTATGTGTCTATGGTCGGAGAGGACGAAACCAGCAGTGACCCAAACGCACTAAACAAAAAGCCCGTCTGGCAACGAATGATTGTCATGGCGGCGGGCGGGGTGACGAACGTGCTGTTTGCCTTTTTAATTATGATTATTGTTGTAGCTGCAAGAGGGAATATACGCGGCACAACAGTAGACGAATTTCGCACGTACAACTACACATATTATGACCAACAAGGAAACCGACAACAAGAGGAGCGACCATTTAGCTACTCAAGTGAATTTTTGCTGTCGGGTGACAGAATTACCCATGTAAACGGTCGCCGTGTGAGAGATTTCATGGAACTAAACTATGTTTTGGCTCGCCTTGGTGAAACCGTGATAATATGGTGCTGTGACGGCGAAGAATGTTGCGAAAAGCATTCTTGCGACTATTGCGAAAACGGCGAATATACCGAATATTGCGAAGACGCCCCCCATTGCGAAGATGACTCTGACGGCATTTGCAAACGACGCATTATTGTTCAGCGCACTACCACTGCTGACCTTCGCATTGTCCGCAACGGCGAGCAGATGTACATTGAAAACGTGACTTTCCGTGCAATAAACGACAGCGTGCGAAGTGACTTTTTCCCCCAGCAAATCCCCAGTAACCTGTTCACTATAATCAGACAGAGCTACCAAGAGTCAATCTTCATTATGCGAATGTTTTACGACGGCATTTGGGACATGATTAGTGGTCGAGTTGGACTTGAGGACATGGCTGGACCAATTGGAATGGGAACAATAGTAGGCGAAACTATCGAGCGCGGAGTCGTTCAAGCCTTGCCTACACTACTCTTTTTGACTACTCTGATCAGCTTTAATTTGGGTCTGCTGAACCTTATTCCATTTCCCGCTTTTGACGGAGGGCGACTGGTGTTCCTTGCAATCGAAGGCATTCGCCGTAAGCCCATTAAGCCGGAGATTGAGGGCATGATTCACTTTGGTGGGTTTGTGCTTCTCATGGTGCTAATGCTTGTGCTGACTGTAAGCGATATTGGCAGGTTGAGGTGAGGGGGAACATCGCAATGACACGTAGACAAACCAAACAAATCCGAATAGGCAACGTGGCAATCGGGGGCGGCAACCCCATTGCCCTGCAGTCCATGACAAACGCCCCCACTTTCGACGGCATTCTTGCGCAAATGCAGGAACTGCAGGCTATCGGCTGCGACATTGTTCGCATGGCTGTGCCTGACATGGACGCGGTGCGAATTCTGCACGACTTGAAGAACGCAGGGATTTCCATGCCCATTGTGGCGGACATTCACTTTGACTATCGCCTTGCGGTGGAAAGTGTCTCCGCCGGGGCGGACAAGATTCGCATTAACCCAGGCAATATCGGCGCACCCGAGAACACTCGTGCCGTGGTACAAGCCTGCGGCGACCGCATTCCCATACGAATCGGGGTGAACGGCGGCTCGCTTGAGGCGGACATTCTCCGTAAGCACGGGAAAGTCACCCCACAGGCACTTGTGGACAGCGCGGTGAGCAACATTCAGCTGTTAGAGAAGTACGATTTTCACAACATTGTGGTGTCTGTCAAGTCCTCCAGCGTGCCGCATATGATTGAAGCCAACCGCATTTTATCCGAGCTGTACGACTATCCGCTTCACCTTGGCGTGACCGAGGCGGGGACAGTGAAAACCGGTACAATCAAGGGCGCGGTGGGCATTGGCGGACTGCTTGCCACAGGTATCGGGGACACGGTGCGGGTGTCTCTCACCGGCCCGCTTGCAGAGGAAATCGTCACCGGGCGGGAAATATTAAAAGCCGCCGATAGGTGGCACGGCGGCGGGGTGAATATTATCTCCTGCCCCACCTGCGCACGGGCAAAGGTGGACATTGCCGCAATCGCCACCCAACTTGAAGCGGCTGTGGCACGGGAGTTCGACCACCGAGCAAGCAAAATGTTCACTGTGGCGGTGATGGGCTGTGCAGTCAATGGTCCCGGTGAGGCACGAGATGCCGACCTTGGCATTGCCTGCGGCGACGGAGAGGGGCTGCTATTCAAACACGGCAAGCCCGAACGCAAAGTGTCGGAGGGCGAGATTTTGGCGGTGCTGATGCAGGAGATTAAGGCGGAGATGCAGGACTAAGTGCAAACTTTTCGATTTTTCACCTGACTTTCACCTGATTTGGTTTTAACCTATTGATTTTTTTGTCAAACTGTGATATAATGGTACTTTACGGACATCACAGGGTGTGCCTTCTATCTCGGTGGAAAGTGGCGAACAGCCGCATTTCGCTCACCAATTGCGGCAACCTGCTGGACTGATTCACCCAGTCAGCAGACCGCCGAAATGCGTGAGCGGGCTATGATTGACCACAATGCGGGTTTAGAAGGCACTCCCTACATACTCTTTGGAGGACTTATCATGGACAAGGTTATGGAGCACAAACCCCCGGCGTCGGGGAAGAAGGTCGCAATTGTGCTGTCGGTTATATTGGTTTTTGCTATACTTACAGCGATAATTTCTATCGTTACCCTTAATGTGCTACCTGCGCGCAGTGTTGAAACTACTTATGATGGTGGTAGTGCTGTACCTGATTGTAGCTACTGCGACGCTCGTACTCACGAAACTTTTTGGACGTGGATGGCGTGCTATTTCGAGCGGCATTGGCAAAGTTCCATGTGGCGACTGTCACAGGTTTTCGCTATGTTCGCATGGATTTTCTCGGTGTGGTCGTGGCAAATGAAAGACAAAGTTAAGTGCCTGTTCCTTGTGGGAATGTTCAGCTGGCTGCTTGTTGTGTCCGCCGCACTATTGGGTAACTGGACTCTTGCTATCCTGTTCGGGCTTGCGGCTGTGCGTAATTTTGTGTTCTGCTACTTCGACTGGCGCGGACGGCGCGGGCGTGTGGTGGAACGAAAATGGTACGTTGTGTGGGCGTGGATTTTCGCCACATCAACATTCGGTTCAACCATATTCCTTGTACATATCTTGCAAGTGCCAAACTTCGCAATTTGGTTAGAGTGGCTTATCTGTATCACCCTTTTGGGCTTGATTATCGGGAATATTCTGCAAGGCACAGCCCTTATGCGTTGGAGCTTTATTTTCAACCGAGTGTTCAACATTATCAACCACGCATATTTCGCCAATGTTATCGCAGTTTTCATTGCGGTGGCGGCGATTCTGTCCAACTTGCTATTCTTTGCCCGCATGGCAATCGAAAAGGCGAGGATGAAAAAAGAAATACCGCCTACAGACTTGGCGGCGGAAAACACGTAATATTAACACAAACGGCTCTGTATTTTGCAGAAGAAAAAGATAAAGACCGTGGGCTATGCGCCCACACCGCACAAGTTTTTTGTAAAAAACTTGACTAAAAACTTCTTCTCGCAAAAGCACGAAGTGCTTTTGTACCAACGTTTTTGAGGTTCTTAGGAACTTTTTTCAAAAAGTTCCTAAGTGGGGTTTGGGGCAACGCCCCAAGGTGTTAGGGGTTTATCGACATCCTTTCGGCTTTGCATTTTGCAGAGCCGATTTTGCTTCCCCCTATTTCCCAACACAAAAATTCGCAAAAATGCTGTCCAACACACCCTCCCGCACCCCGCGCCCGTCAAGCTCCCCAAGGGCGGCGACGGCATCTTCTCCGTCAAGGCAAGCAACATCAGCCGTGCCACCAGACTCCAGCACACCAATAGCGGCGGCAAGGGAGTCCACCGCCTTTTTTGCGGCGGCGACCTGCCGCGGACTGGAGATAATCGCGTCATTATCGTAGCTCACCTCCCCGGCGGTGAACAGCCTGCTCACCGCTTGGGTTAGCTCGGCAATCCCTTGCCCGGTTTGGGCGGAGATAGGCAAAATCGCGTCAAAGCCGTGTCCGGTTAATCCGTCCACAGACAACGCCGTAGGCAGGTCGCACTTGTTCAGCAGGGCGATTTTTCGTCCATTTGCGTGAGTAAGATGGGTCAAAAACTCCTCGTCCTCTTGGTCAAAAGGCTGGCTTTGGTCAAAAAGGGCGAGAACCAACTGGACAGACTGCATTTTGGCAAGACTGCGACGAATGCCCTCCTCCTCCACCGCTTCGGCGGCGGCACGAATCCCTGCGGTGTCAGCCATACGGAGGATAATATCCCCAAGCTGCACCCGCTCTTCGATAGTGTCACGGGTTGTTCCGGCATATGGCGACACAATGGCACGATCATCGCACAGCAGGGCATTAAGCAGAGAAGACTTCCCGGTGTTCGGCTTGCCGACAATGGCACAGCTCACCCCCTCCAAAACAGGTCGCACACGAGAATAGCTCTCTAACAAGCCCGCAATTCGAGCTTTCGCACCGCCAAATGCCCCTATCATCTCTTCGCGGGTCATGTCGGTCAAATCCTCGTCCGGGTAGTCGATATACACATAACATTGGGCGAGAACGGCGGTGATGTCGGCTATAATTCCCTCCACCTCGCGGGTCAGCCGCCCCCGCACCGAGCCGACGGCTATACGCATTTGGGCGGTGGATTCGGCGTTTATCAGGTCAACCACCGATTCGGCGGCAGAAAGGGAGATTTTGCCGTTCAAAAACGCCCGCTTGGTGAACTCCCCCCCGGCGGCAGGCACAGCACCTGCGTCAAAGGCAGACGCCAGCACCTCCTGCGTCAGGCGCAAGCCCCCGTGGCACATGATTTCCACGGTGTCCTCCCCGGTGTACGAGTCGGGCGCACGCCACAGGACAGCTACCGCCTCGTCAATTACCGAGCCATGACGGAGAATTCGTCCCGGAAACGCCGTCCCTCCTGCCCGCTTATCAAAGCCATCTTTGTACGGCACGAAAAACTTTGCGGCAACGGAAATCGCGTCTGCTCCCGATATTTTCACAACAGCAATACCCCCACTTCCGTGGGGGGAGGATATTGCGGCAATGGTGGTTAGGTTAGTCATGGTTCGCATCATGCGCAAGGAATTAAATGCACTTTGCCTTACGCTCCCTTATTATGTTATACTGTGTTCCTTTAGGCAAGCGAATACATCCCATTATACCACTTTTTTTCCCTTGTGTCAATCTCTCCACAAGTGCGAAGTGGGCGTAAAAGACTGCATAAATAACCAAGGCACAGCTTTTGCTGTGCCTTGTGTTGTTTATTACATGGTTTCAAGAAATTCTTTTAGAACTTTTTCGCGGTTGCTCGGTGGTAGAGATTCAATCATTTCAAAAACTTCGTATGGAATTTCTTTATAAGCACCCATGTGGTCTCCAATTTTTGTTGGACTTCTATGCGGTCTTACATCTTTGTACATCTTTTCAAGTAACGCCAAAAGATGTTGGTTTGTGTGTTCAAGACTATACAGAGTATGTCGAATACTCTCGGCAACATCAGCAGGGTTGCTTTCTTCTCCAGATTGCGAAGCGTTTGATATGGCATACATTGCATTGTTATAAACTTCGATTCCTTTGTCCATCTGTTTCATAACCTCATCAATTTTCGCCATAATCCATTGAATATTAAACTCGGGTTGTACTTCTTTTACCTCGGGTACGCTTGTCACCGGTGTTTTTGAATCTTTTGTATTATTAGACATTTTAATGTCCTCCGTTTCTGTGTTCGGCGGACACGCTAATTGAATTGTGGTCTCGTTTATGAAGCGTGCCCTGCCGGCTTTGACGAGCCCTGCGGCTCGTTTAGGATAGGTTAGCTTCAAGTTCGTTGCCCAAATGGTCTGTAACATGGATGTTTTTTGCGATGGGTGTCGTCCCCGCTTTGCTATAGATTTTCGCGCAACCCTCGTTGCACACGAGTTTCGTTTGTTGTAATGGGTGTCTTCCCCGCCTCGTGTGGATAGTATAACATAGATTTTTGGGGTTGTCAAGGGTGGGTGGGTGATTTTATTCATCGAAAATGGAGAAAGGGAAAAGAGGTATTCACAAAACACTCAACCCCACCGCAAGTATTGCCGCTATGGGGGGGCATATTATCCGTGTGCGGAAGTAGTCCCGTAGTGGTACGCCGCCGGGCGCGGCGAAGGTTGCCACTTGGGCGTGAACCGCAAGACCGCCCCACCCTGTGATAATGGTGGCAAGTGCTACCGCCATGACAGGCGGCAATCCTGCCTCCCCCACTGCGACCGCCCCACGGGATAATTCCAGTAGTCCGTAAAATCCCGCTTGAACCACGGCACTCTGGAAGAGAGGGGAGAAAATCCGTTGCACTAATCGGGCAACAATGGTGAAAAAGATGATTGTCGCCCCCACAGACAGCATGGACTCTGCCGCTTTGCCGAAACAGCGGAGGAGGGCGGCGGGAGAGATGGGCATTTCCTGCCTAACCGACGAATGGGGCAGAGGCGAGGGAACAACCGCTCGCCGTTCCCG
>WQSD01000043.1 GCA_009788105.1 Oscillospiraceae bacterium
TAAGGTTTTTGGGGTTCTTAGCCCCTTTTTTCAAAAAGGGGCTAAGTGGGGTTTGGGGCAAAGCCCCAAGATGTCTATAGGTTTATTGACAAGCTGAGGGCGTGTCATCACGCCCATATTGTGTTTCTTGGGGAAAACATGAGCAACGAAAAAAACGATAACAAAGACCCTGCCCCCCTTTCAGATACTGAACATATCGGCGAGCCGCCCGAAGTTATCCATCCGTCACCCGAATCCTCTGAACCGCCTGAGCCCGAAGATGTTGCGACAAAAGCAACCGAAGCAACCGAAGAATCGGCAACAGATGAAACAGAGATGAACGCGACGGAGCAAGCCGACCAGCCTGTTTCAGAAGCAGTCGCTGAACAAACCGAGGGGGATGGACAAGAAGAGCAGGGCGAGGCGGAAACAACTGCCGTTGTAGTCGCAACTGAAACAGCAGTCACACCAATGCCCGAAACAACCAAAAAGCCCTATAAAACCACAGTGGTTTTAATAGGGCTGTTTCTCGTTGGTATCTTTGTTTTTGCTCTTATTGCCTACTTTAGCGGAATGTTTAACCCCATAGTCGGTCCACCGCCCCCGCCAAACGGGCAAGACACCTCCCCACCAAGAGTGATTTACACAGGGGAATTCACCGAAGTTGTACCATTCGCTCATGATGAAGTGCTGTATCTTGGGCAGGGGCAGTTCCTCCTGCTGAACTTAACAAATGACGCAGTTTGGGCAAAATATAATTGGAGCATTGTTGACACCACAGGGAATGTGATTGTTCCGTTTGACAAATTCCCCCCCATCGACGGCAGCATGAGAGGTAGCTTTTTGACTCACGATGGCAACTTTTTCTTTCGCCAAGCGGTAGAAGAAGGCGATTTTGTTGCCCTTGACAGAAGCGGTGAAATTCTCGCTACCCTTTCAGGGCATGACTGGGTGACATATATTTCACCTACCCGCTTTCTTGTACGATTAGAGGAGTTTTTGCCCCGCGAGGAAACAGGTGCATCGACTCGCCATGTTCGCTGGGGAGTTTTAGACGAAAACAACGAATTTGTCATTCCCTTTGGAATGTATGACGAGGTGCGGGAGGCCAACCGATTAGGCTTTTTCGTCCGCAATGGATACTATATGTCGGTGGTGGATTTTGACGGAGCGACTTTGCTCCAGCTACCTGCCCACTATCGCCTGTGGTCGATTTCGGATACAAGATTTAACCTGACAAATACACGCTACCCCCTTGCCCGCCGTGGAATTATTGACCTTAACGGGGAAATTCTTGTTCCTCGCGGGGCATATTATCTTATCCACGATAGGCATGACGGCACTTCCTTTGCCTCTGCCGGAGGGCGGTGGTATTTTCTTGATGTTGACGGCACACGGCTGTTTTCATTTGGCAGACAGAACCGTGTAAACGATTTCGGCAATCGCTTTCTTGCCACCGGCCCTGACGGCACAAGCATTTTTAGTAACGATGGCAGACAGATTTTTGCCCCAGGGGCGTTTAGCGGACTTTCTCCTGCCCACGAGAATTATTTTATCGTTTCTGCCGGTGGCGGATTTGGCATCATTGACGACACCGGTCGTTTTGTTCTCCCATACGGGCAGTTCGACGAGATTTATCACCTGTTCACCATTCCGGCCGACCGCAATTTTGTCCGCCGTGGCAGGTACTGGGGGGTGGTTGACTCCCACGGAAACGAGATTATCCCTGTTGTCCACCTGAACCAAATTCGCACCATGCACATTTTTGGGCAGTTTGACGTACCCACCGACCCGGCGTTTTTGGTGCGGGGAGAGAACGACTTTGCTGTGATTGACCTGAATGGCGAAACAATGATACCCTCAGGCGAGTTTGAGAATATATACGGACTTCACGGTGGCATGGCAATTGTCCGATATGGCGGGCGAGTGGGGGTGGTTGAAATTGAAAAAACCATGTACCCTTCGCCGAACAGGAGGCTTTTATGTCAATCACCTTGACCGGATTAGTCCTGCGGGAAACTGCCACCGGGGAAAGTGCAAAGTACATTACTGTTCTCACGGCAGAGCACGGAAAAATTTCGGTGTATTGCCATGGCGCGCGCAGCTTGAAAAGCCGCCATCTTGTTTGTACACAGCAACTCTGCTATTCCGAATTTGTCCTTGACCAAAAAGGGGAGAGATATACCTTGCGGGAAAGCAGCCTTATCGAATCTTTCTTCCATATACGGGAGAATCTGACCTCTACTGCATTGGCACAATATGCTGTTTCTGTCGCGGCAGAAGTTTGTTCAGAAGAAAACGAAGAGGAGCAAATGCTCCGTTTTTTGCTGAACACCCTGCATATAATTGCCGAAGGGAGCAAACCACACTCGCTTGTTAAAGCGGCTTTTGAGCTTGGATGTGCTTGCTTGTGCGGGTTCACCCCAAATTTAGAAAGTTGCATTGCTTGCGATACAACAAATTTTCCACAGGGTGCATATTTACTGTTGTTGGACGGGGGGATTCTTTGTCCTGCTTGCCAAAAAAAGCAAGTACCACATGAACAGATTTATTCCGAGCAAACCCTTAGTGCAAAGCCGGTACAGCTTCCCTCTCCGGTGCTTGCGGCAATGCAATATATAGTCACCAGTCCAATGCGTCGCATCTATTCTTTTGCTCTTGCAGAGGAATTCCGTGACCCTATGGACAAAGCCTGTGAGAAGTATCTGCTTACCCATCTTGAACGATACTCTTTTCCTGCACTGGATTTTTATCGTGCGGTGGAGTGATGTTCACTTAGGACTGAAGAAAAGGTCAAGGTCGTGGGACTCCGTCCTACACAGCCTGAAGAAAAGGTCAAGGTCGTGGGACTCCGTCCCACACCCTGCCGCTTTTTGAAAAAAGCGGGCAAAAACTTTATAACGCAAAGCACGAAATGCTTTTGTACCAAAGTTTTTGAGGTTCTTAGGAACTTTTTTCAAAAAGTTCCTAAGTGGGGCTTGGGGCAACGCCCCAAAGTGTTCTAAAGTTTTTCTTCAGGCTGAACCGAAGGTGTTCACTTTTTACGCCGTATTCACAAACTCATAATATATGGGTGGTATACTAAAAATGTATTTTGGAGTAATATACACTCACTCAGGAGAATGCCATGAACAGTTTTATGAATAAATTAAAGGGTGCCCTGATTTTAACCCAAGGTAATATAGAAGCAGTTGACTGGAAACTGCAAGGTAAAGAAGCGACAAAAACCGTTGGGCGAATTGGAGTCAAAACTGTTGCCATACTGGTAAACATTATCCTTACAGTAATTCTTGTAGCAGTTATCACAGGGGCTATTGTGGGAGTTGCTGCTGTTGTGTACCTTACTAATTTTATTGATGATGACATCAGTAATTTTGAAGTAATGGTAACAGAACAAAGCTACACCACAATATTCTTCACAGTAAACGAACACGGTGGCTATGACGAGCTTGTAGGGCAAAACCTGCACGGACAATACAATCGTATTTGGGCATATTATGAAATTATGCCCCGTCACCTAATTGACGCATTTATCGCTATTGAGGACCGCCGTTTTATGGACCACAACGGGGTTGATTGGCGACGAACCATCAATGCTACTATGGGCTTTATGTCCGGGAATATCGACTCTGGCGGGTCAACATTAACTCAACAGCTGATAAAAAATATCACCGGGGACATGGATAACACTCCCCAGCGGAAAATACAAGAGATTTTCCGTGCAGTTAATCTTGAGCGAGTGTTGACAAAGCAAGAAATTATCCAGCTGTACTTGAACACTATTTATCTTGCTCGCGGTAACTATGGAGTTCAGGCGGCATCATGGAGCTATTTTGGGAAATGCGTTAGCGAATTGACTTTGATTGAAGCGGCTGCCATAGCTTCTATTACTCAGTTTCCCACACGTTGGAATCCTGTGGCAAACCCTGACCAAAATCAGATGCGTCGCGATACTATCTTACGCGAAATGTATTTCCAAGGACGGATAACTCGTGCAGAATTTGAAGAGGCACATGAACAAGAACTTGTTTTGTACAACCCGAATAGACCAACAACAGATGACGAAAATGACGAAAGCGAGCTAAGAGTTGAACAACCTGCTACAACTTGGTATATTGATGCTGTAATTTTGGAAATGCGCGATATATTTATGGAGCGATACAACATAACTTCCGGTGCGGCAACCAGAATGGTTTTCTCGGGCGGATTCCAAGTAATTACCGCCAAGGACCGCAATGTGCAGGCTACCATGGAAGCAGTGTTTGAAGACGATGCCTTGATTTCTCGCATTACCGGGTTTAGGCAATCGTTGCTGCAACCGCAAGCATCCATGATTATTCTACACCCGCGCACAGGAAATGTGCTTGGTGTTGTCGGAGCACGAGGTGAAAAAACTCAAAGCCGTATGTTTTGTTATGCCACTCAAGCCATGCGACAACCAGGGTCGGCAATTAAGCCGGTGGCAACTTACGCCCCTGCCCTCGAAGCCGGACATATAACCTATGCCATGGCGATTAACGACCGTCCATACACCACAATAAATGGAAACCCATGGCCCGTGAATGTTGTGCGCAACAACTTCCGTGGCTGGACCCCTGTTAGGGATGCAATGGCTCGCTCTGTTAATACCATCCCGGTGTGGATTTTAAGCGATATGATTGGTATTGATAATGCCTTTGAATTTTTAACCGAAACAGCGAACTTTACTACTTTTGTAGATGCAGATAGAGCTATAGCTCCTATTGCGTTAGGCGGAATGACTATCGGTGTTACTGTTCAAGAACTTACCGCCTCGTTTACGATGTTCACAAACGATGGTATGTTTACCGAAAGCCGCACGGTGTTACGGATTTATGACCGTGGCTGGGAGCGGGTTGTGGAAAACACGCCTGCTATGAATGTGGCGTTGTCTGTTGAAAACGCAGCCATTATGCGACAATTACTGCATGATGCAGTTAATCAAAGCAACAGCACCGGATTAAGAGCTCGTGTTACAGGATTTGACACATTCGGGAAAACCGGTTCTACAAACAGAAATATTGACCGCTGGTTTGTAGGATTTACTCCCCACTATCTTGGTGGTGTGTGGTTTGGGTATTCTATTCCGCAACCTCAACGACCTGCTGTGGCAAACCAAGGAAATCCCGCACTGCGAATTTGGCACGAAGTTATGGATCGCTTGCACAGACAAATTCCTGCCGGCGAACGAGTGACCAGCTTTCCAAGACCTGCTGGCGTAGTAACTGCCAGTTTCTGCACAAGGTCAGGTTTGTTGCCAAGCCCCCGCTGCGGTGCTAATGTTTCTGGGCGTCATGGGTACTTCACAAACGCAACACGACCATCAATAGCTTGCAACAGATGCTAATAAACGCAACTCCCCCTCGCACGAGGGGGAGTTTTGCTATGAAAAAGTCAAAAAAGTCAAGACCACGGAATGCCCATGTAAGGGCGACAGGGCGGGTAGGGGAGCAAGTTTCCCTGCTCCCCCAAATTCTCTTACTGCGTTGCCTGCTCCTGCCGTGCCGCTTGCACTTGTGCAACTGCGGCATTGTGCATAGCTTGATTTTCAATGGAATAATAACTCTTTATAGCACTCATATCTCCTGACAAAACACCTTGCATAAGGAGTTCTGCATTTATGTGCATATAAAGTTCTAAGTCTGTTTGGGCTACAATGTTTAGAAAACGTTGCGTCAGTAGGGCATCAGATTGTGGTCCAAGATAGTGCTCCCGGCGACCATGAAAACGGCTTATATAAGTTGCTATATTTATGCTGTCATAGTCACCAACTTCTAATAAATCTCTAATCCAACTCCATTGATCAAAAAACAATCGGTCTGGCGAGATTAAACGCACAAATGTGTATATATCATTGAAGTGTCGTGAAACAGGAGAAGCATTCGCATCAATTATTTCCTGCGCGTCCCTTATTAGAGCCAAAACAAATTTTGTTTCAGTATCCCTTTCTAACTGCAAAAAATAATCATGATTTTCAATGCAAAAGAATTCTTCCATCATTTCTCTGTCGCCACTAAATAATATATCCAATATTCCCGGTGCACTTAAAAAAGTGCAAAAACCGCTATAACTTCCTGCTGTCATTTCCTCGATTGTTTCTCTTCTAATGTTAAAGTATTCAATCATTGTTGCAATATTAACGGTACATTCATCATATAGTGATGTTCTTGCTGCACGCAATGGACCTGCCCAAAGATGAAATTCTTCGTTAGTTAAACCGGCCGCACTAAGAAAATTACCCAAGAAGTATTTGCAAAAATGCGGAGCGTGGAGATAACAATTCCAGTTTGCACCACTGCCTCCGCCTAAAGCATGATCATGGTCATTGGTTTCTGAGGTCAAGTCGCTATCTTTTTCATTGCATTCTATTTCTATATCATTGATATTGGTTTCCTTTTCATCGTTTTCATTGTTTAATATATCTGCATTGATTTCATCGTTTGTGTCTTGACTCTCGTTGTCATTTGTTACAGAAGAACATCCCAAAAGTAAAGCAAGTATTAGTGCTATAATTATAGCTATAGTATATTTTTTCATGATAGTTACCTTTCAAATTATGATCTTGGTGCAAAAGCACCTACGGGAAAAAAGCCCTGCGGGTCAATTGTGTTTGCAAATGTAAAGTTGTTAATGCGTGATACATCAATGTGCAGATGCGCATCTGTACTGTTACCTGTGCTGCCAATTGTGCCAATATGTTCTCCGCTATTTATTCGCATATTAATATGATCCCTGTTTGTGAGATTTGTTCGCACACCGTTGCGAATAATATGAGGGCGTTCTCGCATATGTGCATATCTTACATAGAAATTACCCATGGTAGCAGACTGAAACCGCATTGTTATTCCCCATCCAAGACCGTCGATATTCTCGTGAATTCTAACAATTTGACCATCAAAAGGCGCGTTCAAGCGATGACCAGAAGTGTTGCCGTTCACTCTCACGAGGTCAATACCTGTGTGCGTTTGCCACACCCATGTATTTTGAAGAGTATTAAAAAAACTTCTCCAACCGAATACAGAAGTAATTCTTGACCTTGGTGCGGCGGGCGTTCCTGGGTCATAAATTGGGTTTACCCATCCAAGGTTTCTGAATGTCGCGGCATGTTCGTTCATAGTAATTCTAACAGACTGAATTTGTCCAGACGAACTACGAGATATAGTAGTTGATGTTGCTTGGGTGCTTAAAAAATTTCGGTGTGTAACATTGATACCATATGTCCCATGTGGACCAACTGGAGCGTTTTCATAAAGCGCAACACCATTAATATCCGTCATTATATTGCGAGTTTGCCCCGAAGTCTGCCTTCGTACAAAATGAACCACTGCACCTTGAATCGGCCGTCCCGCACTATCAACAACAGTAACATTTATTCCCGGTCGTGGCGTATGGTTTCCCGTCCTAAACTCGTACCAACAGCTCCAGTTCCCATAATCATCCTGTGCATTTCTCGCCCGAATGCGGACAAAGTGGCGGGAATTTGCGCGTAGGTTTTCCAAACGGAGGAATGTTGTGTTTCCAACCCTAACCGGCACGCCATAGTTTGAGAAATGCTCATCCATCCACGCAATTTCATACCCGACCGCGTGGGTGGGGACAGACCATGCAATGGTGGCGTTTGTGCCATTTATACTAACTTCTAAATTCCGCGGGGCGGCAGGGCGGGGAGGTTGTGGCACATTGATATTCCGTGTAGTAGAAATTGCGTCCCACGAATTAAACCAACGACCTGTCACGGTCAAGGTGTGCATTCCAAACAAGTCCATTCTTGCGGGAAAAATTTCACTTGCCATCACTGTGCCTGAAAATATTTCGTCCAATGAAACCGTGCCGGTAGTATTGTGCCGCAACGTGAGATGCATAAAATGACCAAAATTTATTTGAGCATGCAATGCCGCCCACTGACCTCGTGTTATTGTCGTTGTAGTGCCCGCAGGGACAAGATGATGGTTGATTTGTATCCAAAATTGGTGGCCACTATTTGCCTGCGCGTACTGGCTTGAATCGTGCAACGGCAAGCCATTTTCAAGAGCGTGCTGAACAGCGGCTTCATGAGATTTTTCAACGAAATAATATCCCATTCCTAATTGCATGAAGCCAAATCCCATGCCATATTCCAGCGGAATTATGCCGTGGGTTGGGTCGCTAATTTGAATAATTCCTTCACTTGGCACGAATTCCACTGTTGCGTATGGCATTTCTATCTCGCCACGAGTGGGGCATCTAAGGATTATGCCAACTATCGCAGGGTGGTTGGGTGTCGTATCCACCGGCGGTCGGCCGGGTCGCCCTCCTCCATCGATTGGGACTTCCGGATCGAGGATAATCCCTGGATTTAGCACGATTTCGGGGTTTCCGCCCACGTCGGGAGCAGGGTCGGCCGGCTGTCGGTCGAAACCGAGCATTGGAACGGCGGCGGTAAGCAAGAAAACGAGGGTTAAAACAAGACTTAATAGCTGTTTTTTGGTTACTTTCATAATATGTTCATCCTTTGTGTATTGTTATTTTTTTGGACTTCGCGCCAGCCCGCACTCGGCAGTGAATATTGAGTACGGGCATGGTTCGATCCAATAAAATTCCCTCACAAAAAGAAAAAAAGCGCAACAAATCAACGCATTTCTGCGTATATTGTTACACCTGTAGTTGATAATGTAATTGTTGCATAATTTTACCCACAGACAGACAGACAGACAGACAGACAGACAGA
>WQSD01000044.1 GCA_009788105.1 Oscillospiraceae bacterium
TACTGGCGTTGCCACTGTAAACTACGGTGCGATAACAGCGGTGTCTGCAGGAACTGCCACTATTACAATCACCACTCACAATGGACACAGCACCACAGTAGCTGTTACTGTGGAAGTGCCCGCGGATGCTCCTGTGATAGTCGTACCTACAGGAATATCTCCGTCGACAACCTCTGTGTCTTTGACCGGGGTGGGTGCAAGTGTTTCGGTTATTGCCAACGTTATCCCTGCAAACGCCGCAAACAGAACAGTTACCTGGACATCTAATAACCCCAGGGTAGCCACTGTAAACAACGGAGCAATTACAGCAGTATCTGCCGGAACGGCAATTATCAGCGCTCGTACACATAATGGTATTTCTGTAAACATAACAGTTACTGTAACTGTGCCGACTAATGTAACTGCTGTGATTCTGCCCACAGGCATAACAGTTAGCCAAAACAACTTAACTTTAACCACCGCCACATCCCATACTGTTACAGCGAATATAACTCCACAAAATGCCGCCAACAGAGCGGTTACATGGACTTCAAGCAACAACGCCGTTGCATCAGTAATAAACGGACGAATTACTGCTGTTGCACCGGGTAGTGCAACTATTACAGCATCAACGCACAATGGCATTACAGCCCGAGTGACTGTTACTGTAAACGCTTCACCACCACAAGAGAATTTCGCCACCTTGCCTGTTGTACGAGTGAATAACACTATTGGAGCACCCATACGACAGTCGCCATTAGACCGACATAATCACAACACTTCTTTCAATCGTACAGACTGGATTAACGTTAGTGTTACTGTGTCCAACGCTCCTGCAAATTCAATTCTAAACAATGTGCAAGCACGATTCCGTGGACGGGGCAATTCCTCGTGGATGGCATCAAAACGCTCTTTCCGCTTGAGGTTTGATAACGGCAATGTTACCATGCCGTTTGCCGACCACTCTGCCCGCGACTGGACATTTATTGCCAACCATCGTGACAAATCACTTATGCGAAATTATTCAGCCTATCACCTTGCAAGTATGCTCGATGGCTTAAATGTTTCGCCCTATGCCCAGTTCGCCCATGTATACTTTAACGGGGTATATCAAGGGGTGTACATGATAAGTATTCATGTGCCCGAACCTGTACACCACGGCACAGGGCGTGTGCAGACTACACGCAATCCGAACCCTGCCTTGTCCGAGTTTATTATTGAATACCAACTGCGGTATCGCCTTTTGCCCAGAACACACATGGGAGAACGACTTAACGAAGATCTTATAGAAGGCGAAGATTGGTTTACCTTGCACGGCAATCGGTCATATCGTATTAGGTATGGCGGAACAACACCGGCACATAATCAATATGTGGAAAGCTTTATATGGCGTGTTGATAATGCAATTATGGGTAGAAACATGGCAACCCTGCGTAATATTGTGTGCATTGATTCTTTCGTGGATTTTTATGTAATGCAAGAGCTGTTCCGTGATGCTGACACCGCGCGGGCAAGTATTTTTATGCAAATAATTGGTACAGGTGCAAATCGCCGTTTAGTAATGGGACCTGTGTGGGACTTTGACCATGCGGCAGGAGGGTCAGTGTTACTCTTGCCCTCTCACCCCTATCATGTGTTTGTGACAAATGGTACTCCTGTAGATACCCAGGGTACGTCGCTAAATCCAAGACCGGGTACATATTACTGTCCTTGGTTCAGAAGTTTGATGCTAATTCCCGAGTTCCGTGCAATGGTTTCCGCTCGCTTTATCCAAGTTCGCGACCAGTTTTTGCCGCAAACAACAGCGCATTTGTTGGGGTTGAGAAACCAATTCAGCGCTTGCTTTAACCGCAACTTTAGCCACTGGAACATTACCCCAAGCCAAAACTGGGCTTGCAATCCTCCTGTTATTTCGTGGAATATCCATAATAGCATAGGGCATCGTGGGCAAGTGGAGTGGCTAAGCGGTTGGTTGACTATTCGTGCCGCTTACTTGGCAGGATATTATAACAACCAATCCCCGTATTTTGCTCCTGTTTCTCACACCTCTGCAATGACAGTAAACAGAGGCGCAACAGCGAACATATTCAATATTGATTTGCGCGCAGGCAGTTTGCCGTCACATATCAGGTCACTTGGTTTTAATAGCTACCGAATTGTTCGTGTAAATGCAAACGGCTCGGAAACTCAGGTGCGGAGCGGAAACATTTCTCCTATCGGCGGACGCATAACTTTTAGCCAGGCAAATGCACAAAATACAAGTACATATAGACTGATTGTATACTATACTGTGGATTATAGATTCTCTGCTCACTGCCCGGGATATATTATCAGACTCAACCAGCCCTTTGATGTGGCGTTGACGGTTAATTAGAGGGGTGTGCCTTCTATCTCGGCGGATAAGCGGTGATTTTCACGCAGGTCGCTCACGCACTTCGGTTGCCTGCCGTGCGGGTGAACCGCCCGTACCGCAACCTTCGGCGCTTACTAAAAACGCTTGAAGCGAGGCGGTGGCATGGCTGATTTACCAGCTATTCCACCGCCGAACAAACATTACACATTCAACTTTTCGGGCGTTTTGAAAAAACTTGCAAAAAAATTTTTTTGCCTATTGACAAGACTTAAATAATGTGATATACTAAGTAACAGCGCGTGACGAAAGCAAGCCGGCGTGGCGGAACAGGCAGACGCCCGGGACTTAAAATCCCGTGAGGGGTAACCCTCGTACCGGTTCGACCCCGGTCGCCGGCACCACCGGGCGAAAGCGGACGGAATCGTTGAGTAACAGGGTTCACACAAATATCGCGGAGTAGGGCAGTTGGTAGCCCGTCGGGCTCATAACCCGGAGGTCGTTGGTTCAAGTCCAGCCTCCGCAACCAAAAATCCCTTGAAACCAGGCGTTTCGGGGGATTTCTTTTTGCTTTTAAGTGTACTCGTGATGATTTTTGACAATTGCGCTCCTTTTGCGCTCCGAAGAGCTTGAAACTGTGAGAAATAGCGGCCGTTCACAAGAAAAAAGCTCCGCACTTGAAAATGCAGAGCCTTTTGTTTTTACTCCTCTACCACAACCAACCATACTAACCAATCACTTCGGTGGAGCTATAAATGCTTTATAGCAAATACTGTGGAAAAGAAGATAGTTGCAACCAATATGACTGAAAGAGATAAGCCATTTGTTTTGTATGTCCGTATGGTTTCGCAAGAGGTCTATATCATCATATCACATAAAAATCTTGTTGTCAAGAAAATACAGACAAAAAAGAGCCGGAAATCCGCATGAAAAAATATGTGTGTTTGCGGCAGAGTTCCCGCCTGATTTGAATGTTGACTTTTGAACATAATTGTGATATACTGCATTTACAATAAAAGCACAGGAGAACCACATATGAAATGTCCCGCATGCAGTCAACCGGACAGCAAAGTAATAGATTCCCGCCACACAGAAAACTCCAGCATTCGTCGCAGGCGAGAATGCGTTACCTGTAACCGCAGATTTACCACTTACGAAATTATCGAAGTAATGCCGGTAATGGTTAAGAAAAAGGACGGAAGCGTTCAAGAATTTGACCCGGCAAAAATTAGAACCGGACTGATAAAAAGTTGTTACAAACGCCCTGTGGACACTCAGGTGATTGAAAAACTTATTAGCGAAGTGGAAACCGACTTGCTTAATTCAATGAATTCAGAAGTGCTGTCAGAAGAAATCGGGCAGTTGGTAATGGAAAAACTTCGTAAAGTAGACGAGATTTCGTATGTTCGTTTCGCTTCGGTTTATCGTGAATTTAAGGATGTTGAAACCCTTATGCGGGAAATTCAGGGCATAATGGTGAAAAAGTAAAGGATAGGGGTAGAGGTCGCCAAAGGAATTATGAAAAAACTCATTAACCAAGCTGACAAAGCAAAAAAAATAATCAAATACAGGTGGACTTTTATCATTGCTATAATTGTCACGGTTATAACAACCACACTTTCGCTAACTTTTCGCGAAGACGGACAGTATGTTTTGGCATATGTTTTTCTTGCCATGACGGCTATATTTGTGGTGATTATGCTGGTGTTTATGACTGCGTGGCTGGTGCTGGCGGTCGAAACAAGCGGTGACGAACCCGAGCCGGAAGTGCAAGTGAAACGTTCGACAAAACATAAAATTACCAGCGTCATAGTAATCGCAGGAGCAGCTGCAACCATAGTTTTATATCTTTCCAGTTTCATTTTTTCTGAAAGCACTTTCCCTTTTTTCTGGGCAGGGCAGATTACTACGGTAATTTTTTTTATAGCACTTATATTTATGCCAATTGAAGTTGTAGCTAAAGAAAAAAATCCGACTGTCGCCGACGAACCCTCCGACCTTGAACAGCAAAAGCGGGACTTTTTCTCTAACGCATCCCACGAGCTAAAAACCCCTATCACTTCTATTCTCGGCTTTTCCGAAATGATTAACAATAATCTTGTATCCGAAGAGGAAAAAGCGGCAACAATGCAACGCATCGAAAAAGAGGCACGGCGAATGTCCGCCCTTATCGCTGATATTCTTACCATTTCACGGTTAGAATCCCGTGCCGCAATAAGCGAACGCCCAACCATCAACCTGACCGAAATCGTGGAGGAGGCGGTGGCGGCGGTTTCCCCCATCAACAACGGCACAGCCATAACTGTTGAAACAAACTTGGAGCAAGTGAAGTACACCGCCGACCCTGCTCATATGTATGATTTGTGCGTTAATCTTGTGGAAAATGCGGTGAAGTACAACAAACCTAACGGCAAGGTCGCCATCACTCTTGCCGTCTGCGAGGATATGGTGGAGTTTACAGTAGCTGATACGGGTATTGGCATTGCCCCCGAATATGAACGTCGTGTTTTCGAGCGGTTTTATCGGGTGGATTATGGACGAGATAAGCGAAGCGGAGGCACAGGGCTTGGGCTGTCAATTGTGAAGCATATTGCGGGCATATATGACGGCAAAATCGAGCTTGACAGCCAGTTAGGCGTGGGAACAAGAATTTTAGTTCGACTGCCTAAAGAGCCAAAAGAGGGTGTATCGCCCGAAGAGGGTAGTCAATAATGCAGAAGAGGGCAGCATTGCATCTGCCCCCAGTCTGAAGAAAAAGGTCAAGGTCGTGGGCTATGCGCCCACACCGCACAAGTTTTTGCTTTTGTGAGAAAAGTTTTTAGTCCAGTTTTTTACAAAAAACTGGTCGGGTGTGGGGTGAACCCCCACGGTCTTGACCTTTTAACACTTACAGCATTTTTTGCCTAAACGTCGCACAAACCGTGTCAGTGCATGAAGTGGCATAGCTTGGACCTATGGAAATTTGCTCGGCGGTGCAATGATTTTGCCCGTCATGGTGAATGCAGTTTCGTACGTCGCACACAATGCCTTTGGTTTTCTTTTTACTGGTAGTGGTTTCGTGCTCGGTGCTTAAATTTGTAGTGTTCATGTTAAATCTCCCTTTCAAGGTGGTTTTGCATATATTGTTCCACGCTGTTGAAAAAATATACTTAAAAAGGATATGGGAGATATGCCTATCTATGCCATTGCCGACACTCACTTGTCCCACTTTAAGGACAAGCCCATGGATATTTTCGGCTCTCGCTGGACCAAACATACCGAACAAATCGCCGAATCTTGGCGTGCAACCGTTACCTCTGCGGATACGGTTGTCCTGCCTGGGGATATTTCGTGGGCGATGAACCTTGACGAGGCTCTGCCCGACTTTCGCTTTCTTGCTGACTTACCCGGGCGAAAGATTATTTCCAAGGGTAATCACGATTATTGGTGGCAAACTAATGGCAAAATCACCGATTTCTTTCGTGAACACGGCATTGTGGGCATTGAACTGCTGCACAATAATGCTTTCGTAGTCGAAGATTATGTGCTGTGCGGTACACGAGGCTGGTACTCGGAAACCACCGCACCAAGCGACACCGACTTTGCCAAACTGCAAACCCGCGAGGTTGGTCGGTTAGAATTAAGCCTGCAACAGGGGCGAAAGTTAGACAAGGCACGTGAAATACTGGTTTTCCTCCACTTTCCTCCTGTATACGGCAGTTTTGTTTTCCGCGGACTTATTGATATGATGCACAAATATGGGGTAACGCGGTGTTGTTACGGGCATATTCACGGCAAATATAATGTTCCGCAAGTAACCGAGTTTGAGGGGATTGCCATGCACAATGTGGCGGCAGATTTTTTGAAGTTTGTTCCTTATAGAATCGACAAGAAGTGTGTGCAAGTTTGAAAATAACAAGTGAAAGGATGCGTGGGACAAAGTACAAATTTTATGATTTTTTGTGCGCGGTTTCCCCTTGCGTGTGGCGTGTATGAATAATATGATTAGTGCGTCTGCTCTTGCCTATATAGGTGACGGAGTGTACGAGTTACTTCTTCGCCGTCGCCTTGTAGCAAGCGGAATAGGCGATACCGGGCGGTTGACTGCCGAGGGACAGAAATATGCTTGCGCCCCCTTTCAGGCGGCGGCGGCAGACAGACTTATGCCTCAGCTTACCACAGAAGAAGTGGAGATTTTTAAGCGGGGGCGGAACGCAAACTCCACTTCCCGCCCAAAGAATGCCACTATCTCGGAATATCGCCGTGCCACAGGGCTTGAAGCCTTGTTCGGGCATTTGCACCTTACACAGCAGACCCAGCGATTAGAGGAATTGTTTGAAATGATGTTTGAAGTATAATCACCGAAGTATCGCTAAAATACTTCGGTGTTTTATTACTCGATTTCATCAAGCTCTTCGTTATTGTCCTTGCTTTTTCGTTGCCAGCCGGAAGCAACAAACACAAATCCGCCAAAACAGGCAGCAACAATCATGCCACCATAAACTCCCCACATCAACCAGTTAGGGTCAGGTGGAGGGGTGGGTGGGTCGTTGTTGTCTTGATAAGTGGGGGTGGTATAAGCGTCATTATCAACCGAATACGCCGACGAAGCATAGCCAATAGCAAGAAAAATCGTTACAGACAGCAATAAATACATCAACTTTTTCATGAGCTTCTCCTGTTTGTCAGGTTTACTTAAATGTCATTCCGCAACAAATCATCATAAGTTTCGCGGCGGACAGCAAGTCGGTGTTCGCCATCTTTCACAATGACCAGCGCAGGGCGGGGCAGGCGGTTGTAATTGCTTGCCATGGCGTAATTGTACGCCCCTGTGCCAAGAACGGCAAGAATATCCCCGGGAGTCGGCTTGGCAATCATCACACCCTCTCCGATAAGGTCGCCCGACTCGCAGCACCGCCCTGCGATAGTCGCCTGGTAGTCAGCGGGAGCGCCTGTGCGGCTGGCGTTTAGCATGGTATACTTCGAGCCGTACAAGGCGAAACGCATATTGTCGTTCATGCTGCCGTCAATGGCAACATAATTGCGAACGTGGGGAATTTCACGCAGGTTTTCTACTGTATACAGGGTTGTCCCTGCGGTGGCAACAATGCTCCGCCCCGGCTCAAGCATAATATGCGGCACGGGAATCTTCAACTCTTCGCATTTTTCCCGTAAACGAATGGCAAGGCGACGAATGTTATCCTCGTAGTCAACTTCGGCTTGGGTTTCAAGGTATCTGATGGCAAAACCGCCACCAAGATTAAGATATTCCGGGTCAAAACCGAACTGCTTTTTCACATGGGCGCAATAGTCGGTGATAATGTCCACTGTTTCAAGGAAAGGTTCAATGTCGAAAATTTGCGAGCCAATGTGACAATGAAAGCCAAGAAGGTTGATTCGAGTGGATTTTATCGCCATTTCCACAAGCCCGTCAGCCAGCGGTGTGCCGATAGTTACTCCAAACTTAGAGTCAATGCTGCCTGTCAGGATTTTCGCATGGGTGGCAGGGTCAACTCCGGGGGTTAGGCGAATAAGAATGGTGCAAGTCACTCCAAGGCGGGCGGTGACAGTCTCGATAAGCTCCATTTCACGAATGTTGTCCACCACAAGGCAACCAACCCCGTTAGAAAGGGCGTATTCAATGTCCCTCTCGCTTTTGGCGTTGCCGTGGAAAAACATTTCGTCGGCAGGAAATCCGGCGGCAAGGGCGGTATGAATTTCCCCGGGGGACACCACATCTGCACTCATGCCCTCACTTTGCACAATGGGATAAATCCCACGAAAGCACAGGGCTTTTCCTGCGAAAAGCACCTTTGATTGGGGACTGAAATGCTCCCGCACAGCAGTCACATATGTACGGCACGCGGCACGCACCATGTTTTCATCCAGCACGTATAGTGGCGTGCCATACTCGGCGGCAAGAGTGGCGGTGTCTACTCCGCCGATTTCCAGTCTGCCTTGGTTGCTGATTGATAAATTGTTGTAAATCATATTTGTAGACTCCTTTGGTGGTTTATAGTTTTTTTGCGTGACTATCAAGATAGAAGATAATGCAAAGTTTCGGATTTTCATTTCCATTAAGGAACCAACCCGCAAGGCGGGACGTCGGGGGCACCCTCCCCTACATTTGTTCAACTGCGCCCTGTGTAGGGGACGACGCCCTCGGCGTCCCGCCTTTTTGGATAGCATTAACCTTTTTGTTTCGACACAAGTCTAACGAGGCGTGATTTTCGCCGTGGCAATCCATTAGGTGAGCGTTTTGTTCAGCGAAATCCGCCCGCCACGAAATGGATTGCACGCGGAAAATCACCGCTTTGCAATGACGATGCTGTTTGTTTGATTTAAGATGGAGTAATATTTTAATTCCGAAACAAGTCTAAT
>WQSD01000045.1 GCA_009788105.1 Oscillospiraceae bacterium
GAGCGCCGAAGGTTGCGGCATTGCTGGCTTTGCCAGCAAACAGGCAACCGGAGTGCGTGAGCGGGCAAGTTTTCTGGTGGGGTTTGGGGCAACGCCCCAAGGTGCTTATTGACAAGCTACCCCCCTATCTCCGTAAGTGGAGGTAGGGGGGTATACACGCTTAATTCAAATAGTCGCTGTCGATAATATCATTAACATCGCCGGTGCCGGGTGGTAGGTCGCGTTCTTCTTGCACCATTCTAATATTAGCTTCGTGTCCGGCGACATTCAAGGCAAACAGCCCCTGCCCATATCGTCCGGTAATAAAGAAAATATAGCGGGTAAATCCTGCATCTGCCAAGCTACGCCCACGAGTATCTCGTGGCGACAGGGCAGAGTTTATGGCAAGCATTGACGGGTTGTTAATTGGACCCGCAGGCAAGCCGTCACGATTGTAGGTGCTGAATGGGGAATGGTCGTTGTTCAAGTCAGCAACAGTCGGCTCACGCCTTGCACCCTCAAGGTGACGAATCATATAAACGGTGGTAGCGTCACTTTGCAGTCGCATACCAACACGAAGTCGGTTCACGAAAACCCCGCCAATGACAGCAAAATCAACTGCGTGCAGTGCCTCTGACTGGATAACCGACGCAAGGTTGATAACATCGTCTAAGTTAAAGCTCAGTCCTGTCAGGGTGTTAAAGTTGTCAATCGCGTCAAGAATAACCCTGTTAGTTGCCACTCTGTTATCAAATTCTGTTAGCAAACGATGAATAATTGTTTCTTCGTTTGCGTTTTCAAAAAAGCGGAATGTGTCCGGGAACAAGTACCCCTCAAGTCGGAAAATTCGCTCGTGGTCTTCGGGAATATTCTGCAAAAACTCGTGGGGGAACGGGTGGTAGTTAATAACATACTCGAATCGTTCCCGTGTGCCGAAGCCCGCCTCGGTGAAAATGTCGATTATGTCATGAACGCTTCGCCCCTCGGGAATGGTGACTGAAATTTCCTGACGCCGTGGGCCTCGGGGTATTACAGCGGACACAATACTGTTGTAATTCATTGATGGGGAAAGGATAAACTCACCTGTGCTCAGCACTGCGCCCTCGTCCATTCTGGCTGTGGCGAACATACGGAAAATCACCGGGAAACGAATAATTCCCGCATCACGAAGATTTTCGCTAAAGCTGACAAGGTCACAATCCTGGGAAATGTAAATAGGAATATCGACGTCTTCTTTGGTTAAAGAAAGAAAGTCGTTTAGCACGGCTAACAAAAACCCTGCAAGCACTACCGAGATAATCACAATTAGCCCGATATACACCGTAGCTTTGATAAATCCTGATAGGGTGTTAGCGGCGTAAGCTCCCGCACTTTCTTTCCGAAGTCTGCGACGTTCCCGCTTTTCGGCTTTGGTCAGACGCTTTCGTTTAGGAAAGGAAAAACGCTTTTTTTTCGGTTGTTCAAGTGGGTTTGGTGGTTGACTATTCATAGGAGGAGGTGTGGTTGCACGAACCTTGTTAAGGTTTTCTTGCTCATTAGATGGACGTTGGTTTTTGTTCATGGTGAACTCCTTTAGAGGTGGTTTATCACGCTAAAGAAAATGCTATGAAAACAACTACACAGGCTAAAAATGCAGGAGAAAGCAAAACTTTGCCTGTTGAACGGATAATCGGGTTGCTTTTCCCTGACGAGATAAGCCGTGGCGGCTCTTCGCCGTCTGCCGAATATATCTTAAAAAGTCGTTCGGATTCTCCTAATGTAAGTGCAGAAAACAGCACTGCGGCAATTGTCATGATAAATATAAAAATCGTTTGGCTTGGCGGGTAGGAAATAATATACCATACATTCGGCTCGACGAAAAGAAAAAACGCTCCGTAAAGTATATGTAGGACAACGGCGGAAATAACAGAACGAGTGATGAAAACTACAAACGCGAGAATCATTCCAATGAAAAAGTGGACGAAAAATTCCTCAAGGCTAAAGCGTAGCATGGCAAAAAGCAAAGCAGATGCCAACACAGACGCCACTCCGCCAAAGTGTTCGTACTCGGACATTAAAATTCCACGGAAAACAAACTCTTCGATAATGCCGGGGATAAGTGCGAATGCAAGGAACACATATAGTGCCTGCCCAACGCCAATTCCACGGGTATCATACATGGGTGAGCCATCAGAAATCCCCCAAGTGTACAGGAAAAATCGCAGTACAATGCTGCCGAAAGTCATGGCAAAGAAGGCGAAAATTATAATTGGCAATTTGCCCAGCCCAAACAATCGCAGTTTTAGTCGGCTGGAATAGCCGGTGTCTTTCAGCTTGCAGTAGAATACAGCAGGCAACGCCAGTGCCATGATTTGCAGGATAATATGGGTCAGCAGTTCGTCTTCGCCTACTGCATCGGAAAGCCCCACAGCCCTTGCCAAAAACGAGAGTACCAACACGCCAAGTATAAGCAGTGCGGGGGTTATGGCGTTGGGAGAGCGGATAAATGCCGCTATTGAGAGGGGAGAGGGTTTGGGTTTGTTGGTCATTTTATAATTTCTGCCCCGACTTCTGTGACAACAATGTGAACGGGTATATCGTAAAATCCGCGAGGCAGGTTGTCCGCCTTTTGAACACTGTATACAATCCCTGCTGATGTGCCCTCGAAATTGGCAAGAAAGCGGTCGTAGTATCCCTTGCCATAGCCAAGGCGGAAACCCTCGTTATCGAAAGACAGTGCCGGCACAATGCAAAAAGCGTTAAGGGTGTCCCGTGACAAGGTGGGCAGGTGCACCTGCGGCTCGCAAAGTCCGAAACGTCCGGGGACAAGCTGGCTTAGGCAGGTGACGCGGTGAAAGTACATCTTTCCCTCGTTTTCGGGACAGCAACGGGGGTAGTACACCGCTTTGCCGACCTTGACAGCCTCGTGAAAAATCTCGGTAGTGTCCACTTCGCCCTTAGAGGCGGCGTACAGCAAAACTGTGTCCGCATAGCGATAAGTGGCAAGAGAAAGCAGTTCTGCCGTAATCTTTGGGTCAAAATCAGCCCGCATTTCAGAAGTGACTGCTAATCGCTTTGTAAGATACTTGTCACGTAATATATTTTTTTCTTGCTTTGGTATTGGTGTGTTGTTCATAGTTTATTATAACCTAAAAAAACCAAAAAGGTTTTAAGGGAATGTAAAATAATATTTTTTGAAATTTGTATTAGTATATCACAGATTGTATAGCTTGTCAATGTTTGGGGGATAAAAATCTTTGCCTAAGATTTTTGAACACTTCGTTACCATAGCCCAAACGGGACGCATACACGCCCCGTTCAGCTTATGTGCATTATTTTTCCGCTTTTCGCCTTAAAATATAGTCTAAAACAAGCAAAATCGACGCTAAAACAAATACAACTAAAAATGCAATTCCCATGCTGGACAAACCGCTTGTCGCCCACCTAACACACAGTAAAATCGGCGGCAAAAAACAAAGCGTGCGCAAAATAATGCTGGGACGCTCCGGTTTGCTGGCGTCTAATTTACCGCTGTTATACAGCTCTAAAACAGTGGCGTATATTATATAAATCGAGACAACAAAAACAATTATACCACCAGTAACAATGTTAAAGTTCGATGGCGGAAACTCTGCCAAAATCGCCCCGAAAATAAGTAGCGGGTAAATCATAAAATTAAAGCAATCAGACGCAGCCTTGTGAGCATTACCCATAATCCGTTCGTCTTTGATGTAGTATGGCATTTCCTTTTTTGTTTCTTCCCAGTCCTTTTGCACTTTCGCAAGCTCAATTTTTTGCTCGGCATCTTGAAAAAACGGAATATAAATAATGACCAGTAAAATTACAATGGATAAAGCGAGCAGACCAAGGTATACCCAAATGTTCCAAAGTCCCGGCAATTCAAAAGCGGTAAAAATCAAGCCAACTGCACTCAGTCCAAACGCTCCGCCCATAACCAACTGTAGCGATGTGCGAAGAATCAGCAGGAGCGGATTATCCTTTTTCGCGTGTCCTTCTTCGGTAATAATAGTGCCATCTCCAGTTTCTTTGGTGGGCGTTTGCTTTGGCCAAAACTTTCTTCGTATTGCGTTCGAGCCTATTGCTAAAACCAAAAGCACTACGAAAAAGCCTATAGCCCCAACAACACTTTCAAGCCAATTGTTCCACCCTGCGAATCCGCCAAATGCGAGCATTAATGTCCAATAAACAATTTCAAATAGCACTCTGCCAACTGTGAACTTTTTTCGATTTTTCATTCTGAATCTCCTTCGCAAATAAAAATTTCTTCGATTTGCATATCAAAATATGCGGCGATTTTGAACGCCAGCAATATGGACGGATTGTACCGCCCGTTTTCAAGGGAGCTTATGGTTTGGCGAGATACCTCCAACGCCTCTGCCAGTTCCTCTTGTCGCAACCCGCGTACCTTGCGAATTTCTTCAATTTTATTTTTCATTACACCTCCTGTAAAGTGTGCTTTACATAGATTATAGCATATATCTTTTTCAATGTCAAGTGTGTTTTACATATTTTTTTATGTAAATATCTGGTTAGCTCATGAAACAGCAAAAGCAACGTCATTAGACTTGTATCGAAGCAAAAACAACAGCTTAATTTCAAGTCTTAAACCAAAGAAACAGCCTCGTCATTGCAAAGCGGTGATTTTCCGCGTGCAATCCAGTCGTTGGACGAGAAATTTCATTGTTTTACAGGTTGATTTATGGCGATTTATAGCCCTTTCACTGGATTGCACGGCACAAACCGCCTTTGCAATGACAATGTTTTTTACTGTGCCGTATGACAACAAAGACGTTTTGTTTCGATACAAGTTTAATAAGGAGCTAAAACTTTGCAATATGGTATATCCCTATAGTCACATTTATTTTAGCAGATTCAACTCCCCCGCAAAATTTCCTCTTGCATTTTTTTTGTATATGTAGTATAATAGAATGAAAAACTATTTAATAAACATCCGAGGTGTGTAAAAATGAAAATTTTAGTTGTAAATGCAGGGAGTTCGTCCCTAAAGTATCAATTGTTTGATTCCACCGATTTTTCCGTGTTGGCAAAGGGCTTGTGCGAGTGTATCGGCATTTCCGGAGGGGCAATTAAACATTCCCTTGCGTGCGGCAAAAGCCTTACTCGCTCAGTTGACCTGCCTACCCACGCCACCGCAATGAAACTGCTGTGCGAAATTCTTGTTTCTGATGATTATGGCTGTATTGCTGACATGAGCGAAATTGGTGCTATTGGGCATCGTTTTGTGCATGGTGGCTCGTATTTCTCCGGGTCTACCTTATTAACCGATGAAGTGCTGAAAATTACCGACAAATGCGGCGAGCTTGCTCCGTTACACACCAGCGCGCATATGCAGGGAATCGCCGGGTGTAACGAAGTTATGCCGGGTGTGCCACAGGTGCTTGTGTTCGACACAGCCTTTCACCAAACTATCCCGCAAAAAGCCTATATGTACCCTATTCCATACGCTTTGTACGAAGAGCATCAAATCCGTCGTTATGGTTTCCATGGGACAAGCCACCTGTATGTTTCAGAGGAAATGGCAAAGGTTCTTGGTGGAGCGCAGGGAACGAAAATCGTTACCTGTCACCTTGGAAACGGTTCATCCATTTCAGCGGTGAAAGACGGCAAAAGCATTGACACATCAATGGGGTTCACTCCTCTTTCGGGTATCGAAATGGGTACACGTTGCGGAGATATTGACCCTGCTATTGTTGCGTTTATTATGCAGAAAAAGAATATTTCCGCTGACAAAATCACAGACTATATGAACAAAAACTGCGGTTTTCTTGGCATTAGCGAAACATCCAGCGATATGCGCGAGATTTTCGCCGAAATTCAAAATGGCGGCCCAAAAGCGGAGCAATGCCAGCTTGCAGTTGATATTCTCGGCTACCAAATCAAGAAGTACATCGGCTCGTACTCGGCGGCAATGGGCGGAGTGGACGCAATTGTGTTCACTGCGGGCATTGGCGAGAATACCCCGAAAATCCGCGAACTTGCCTGCGAGGGGTTAGAGTACCTGGGGGTGAAGTTTGACAAAGAAGCAAACGACGCCACTTTCTCTTCCGGCGGAATGCAAGCGCTGACCACCGCTGACTCTAAGGTGAAAGTGTACATGATTCCCACCAACGAGGAACTGATTATTGCTCGCGATACCTATGAGATTGTAAAAGGGTAAGGAAAATATAGAGGTGCAACCAAAACATTGTAGTGGTTGCACCTCTTCAAAGGAAGTGCATTCTAATCCCGCATTGTGGTTGTGTCGAAACAAAAACAGCAGATAAATTCATGTCTTAAACCCAAAGAAACAGCATCGTCATTGCAAAGCGGTGATTTTCCGCGTGCAATCCAGTCGTTGTATGAGTAGTTTCATTGTTTTACGGATTTATGGCGATTTCTTGCCCTTTCACTGGATTGCACGGCACAAATCGCCTTTGCAATGACGTTCCGAGAGCTTGAATTAAGACGATAAGTTTGTTTCGACACAAGTCTACTATGGTCAATGGTCAAAGTCTTGGGCTGTGCGCCCACACCGCTTGACTAAAAACTTTTTTCACAAAAGCATGAAATGCTTTTGTACAAAAGTTTTTGAGGTTCTTAGGAACTTTTTGAAAAAAGTTCCTAAGTGGGGTTTGGGGCAAAGCCCCAAGACAAATTATTCTCGCTTGCCACCGAGATATTCACACACTCTTCAAAGGAACACTCATGTCAAACACACAACTGCAACGCTGGCTTGAACGAGCTTGCGAAAACACACGGACTGCCCTGCAGGCAACCCCCGCGGAAGAGCTTGCCCCATACTTTGCGGGGGAGCTTGCTTTTGGCACGGCGGGGCTACGGGGGATTATGACCCATGGACCTGCGGCAATTAACTCGTACACTGTTGCCCGTGCCACTCAGGGGCTTGCCCAGTTTATCCTTGAAGAGGGNGGACAGGATGCGGGGGTGGTTATCGGCTATGACAGCCGCACGAACTCACAGGCCTTTGCCCAAATCACCGCCACAACCCTTGCGGCAAATGGGATAAAGGCGTATCTGTATGATGCGCTTCGCCCCACTCCCATGGTGTCCTACGCTGTGCGGCAGCTTGGTGCGGCGGCAGGGGTGACAATCACCGCCTCTCACAACCCCAAGGAGTACAACGGCTATAAGGTTTACGGAGCAGACGGCTCACAGCTTGCCCCAGAGGCGGCAAATACAGTCGCTGCCCTGTTTGCCGCAGTGGATATTTTCGACGGGGTAAAGTCTTGCGACTTTGACACCGCAGTTGCCCGGGGGGAAATCATCATCCTTGGGGCTGATATGGACGAGAGTTACATTGCTCAGGTCATGGCACAGCAGGTTGACCCGACAGCCATTACATCCGCCACTTCCACAGAGGACTTCCGCCTTGTGTACACCCCCCTCCACGGGTCGGGAACGAGTGTTGTACCACAGGTTCTTCGCCGTGCAGGACTGAAAAATCTGTTTACTGTGCCAAGCCAAGTGCAGCCTGACGGACAGTTCCCAACAGTGAACAGCCCCAACCCCGAAACCATGGACGCGTTTCTTCACGGAATCGCTGTGGCAGAGGGCAACGCCTGTGACCTTGTTATCGCCACCGACCCTGACGCCGACCGTGTTGGGTGCGTTGCCCGTGGCAAAGATGGGCAGTTTGTCCTAATCAGCGGCAACCAAATGGGTGCGCTGTTGCTGGACTATATTATCTCTGCCCATAACCGTCGTGGAGATATGCCACCCCGCCCATTTGCGGTGAAAACCATTGTAACAACACAGCTTGCACAAACTATTTGCCAGCGGCACGGGGTGAAATTGTATGATGTTTTAACTGGCTTCAAGTTTATCGGCGAGGTGATTTTGCAAAACGAAGTTCCTGACGGAGGGAGCTATCTTTTCGGCTTTGAGGAAAGCTATGGCTACCTTAAAGGCACTTATGTGCGGGACAAAGATGCGGTGGTTGCCTGTTTGCTGATTGCAGAAATGGCGGCACACTACAAAAGCCGCAACATGACTCTAATCGACGCTCTTGACGCCCTGCTTGACACCTATGGACACTATCACGAGCGGACCATTAACATAAGTTTCCCCGGCGCTGACGGAGTTCAGCGAATGAGCGACTTGATGGACAGCTTGCGAAACGCTCCTCCTGCATCTTTCGCAGGGCGTGCCGTTTGCCGTTTGCGGGATTATTCTACGGCGGAGATTACTGTGCTATCAAGCGGAGAAAAACAGCCCACGAACTTGCCAAAATCAAACGTGCTATATTTCGAGCTGGAGGGAGAGTGCGCAGTGATTGTTCGCCCCTCTGGCACAGAGCCAAAGGTGAAAGTGTACCTGATGGCAAAAGCTGAAAACAAAGCGGCGGCAGAAGTTGTATTGGACGCTTTGGAGCGGGAAATGGGATTGTATACTGTTTAGTGCATGACCCAAATTGAGTTGTGAAAGCTGTAATGGCGTTACTGAATAAAAAACACTCGTATATCAACCGAGTGTTTTTTTACTGAAGAAAAATCAATAAACACCTTGGGGCGTTGCCCCAAACCCCACCAGAAAACTTTTTGCAAAAAGTTTTCTGGACTTTCAAAAACCTTGATACAAAAGCAT
>WQSD01000046.1 GCA_009788105.1 Oscillospiraceae bacterium
GCGCTCTCCCCCCGGCTCAACTTCAAATATTACCTCGATAATGTCTTCACCAAGTGCCGCCGCACCAAAGTCATAGCGGTCGTAAAACTCGTATCTGCTGTTTACGCGCATAGCGTTTTGTATTTGAAAAAGCAGAGGTGCCGCTTCGCTGTTGTTGGCAGGGTCAATGATTCTGTGCCAAGCAAAAATGAAGTCGCTCGCCTGCACTCGTGTTCCGGTGCTCCAACGAGATTCTCGAAGAGTGATTTCAATAACAAACTCTCCAAGTTCAAGGTTTTCACGGGTGACACGATAGCTTTGTTTAACTCCGTTACGAATTCGTCCGTTTTCATCGTGTACCATCAACCCCTCGAACACCATGCTGACTATTGTCGCTCCGCTTACACAGCGAAATGCGTGCATCGGGTCAAAAGACAGCGGGCGACCCGGCAAAGACATATGTAGCTCGGGACCGGTAAATTGGGGGTCAAAGCGGTTGCATCCTGTAAGAGTAGAGAGTAGCAACGCTGCTACAAATACAATTGCAAGAACAAGAGAAATGGTTTTTTTCATTAGGTTTTTCCTCCGGTGGGGGGTGCCTTTTATGGGCATTGTAGTCAATTATGTTAAGCAAACAAGCTAAAAAAGCCGTCACAAAGATATTGTATCACACTTTTCAGAAATAATCAACTACTAAATTAAAAAAATTCAAGATTTTTTGAAACAGCTAAAACAGTCGACTTTTATCGAAAGGTTTGTGTCCCTAAAACCCGACGACCTGCATCTAATATATAGTAGACAACACCGTCAAGTCGCACATCGCCTAACACAAAATCTTGCAAATATCTAACCATATCGATATCGAGTGTACTCAAGAAAAGCTCTGCGTATTCGACGGTTGCCATAAACGAAGCATAAATCGTTAATTCATAAATTAAGTAATAGCCGTCCACCGACACATAAAACGACATATAATCATTCGCCAACAAAGCAAACGTTTCATTCGTCATTTCCGCAAATTCTTCAAGGGTCGTTGTTGCAGGTGACGGCGGGGGTACATTTTGTGGTGGGGGTACATTTTGTGGTGGGGGGTGGTTTCCGTCCCGTGTCCAAATTGATATGGCAAAATCGATTCTGTCGTCCCAGTCTACACTAAGATACATTTCGCCAAAGGTGTCCCGGTCCATTTCAATTACCAATATTCCGTTGTTTCCGCCGGTTTCAACCGTCACATGAAGCCAGTATCTTGCAAAAGAACCCATAATATAGTATCGCCCGCTTATTCGCAAGTTACCAAGCACCAAGCTAAACGTTCCCTCGACATTTGAAGTAGGGCTGCCCACAAAGGTAAGCTCGGCGTTTTCCTGCCAATTGCTTCCGACCAACGCCGCAATATCTGTGTTCCACGCATTTTCTTGTTGCAGGGTTCGCGGAACATGAATTATCCATTCGCCCACAAGGTCAGCGTTGGTAAATTGGGGTGGCGGGTTTATCGGAGGCCAGTCGTCGTTCCAGTCATTCCAATCGTTCCAATCATTCCAGTCATTCCAATCCCAGTCCCAATCGTCGTTCCAGTCCCAGTCCCAGTCACCGCCTCCGCCAATCCCGGAGAAAAGTGCCAACAAATACTCGCCCAAATCTGCCAGAGCGTATTCCGCTTGCTGGAGCCAGTCTTCGTCCCAGTCGGTGATATTCACAAAATCGGTGGGGGCGGGGGGGAGACCAACAGAATTGGTGAGAAAGAAAATGTAAAACTCTCCCTCTTCCCTAAATGAAAGGGAAAAGCCATTGTCGCCGTTGGTCAGCACTCCGCTTACAGAAAAGGTTTCTCTGTGGCGCAGGTCTTCGTAGGTCAGGGTGAACTCCCCGCTGTCTGTATCCCATGTCAAAGAAAGCTCGTAGTGGCTTGCTCGAGTCCAGTTTGTGCTGTTCCACGCTTGCCACTCGTTTATAACAACCAAGCGGTTTTCGTATATCTCCCCTGAATTGTCAAAGTGCCATTCAATTGTTGTGCGGTCACGACTTGAGTTAGTTGTAAGTGTCCAAGTGCAATTTACACTTGTGCCAAGGTCAATGCGAAGATTGGTCGTTTCTGTGTGTCTTCTCTCTCTTGTTGTGACATCAAAGTTTATCCGCATAAGCCTGTTGCCACTGCCGATGTAGAAAGATGCAATTAGCTCGATTCGTGTGCCCTCATCAATTGCCCACTCAAGGTCTTCGATTGCCCATTGTATGCTTGACTGGAATTGGCTAAACTGCGTTCCAAAAACGTCGCGTAGGTTACTATCTCGACGCATTATGTCATGTAAATCGGTAAGTAGGTTCAGCAAATCGCTTTCGTCGAAAACATAGTCCACACGGCGAACAGAAAAGTCCTCGCCGCCTATTCGCAAATTCACTCGCTCGGCGCGTTGCTCGGCGGCAAACAGGACATCACGGAACAGTCGGCTGTATGGCGCAAAGTCAAAGGTCGGGTCGTCGGTAGGCTGGAATGTTTCTAAAGTGGAGATAATTTGGTTTGCTGTGTTCCAGTCCATGTCAATTGTGTCGGCGAATGCAAGAAAATCGCGGCGCAGGTTGCTGAAGTCTATGCCATAAAAGTTGCCCTCTTCTTCATTAAACGAGAACATAATGTTTCTTTCGGTTAGATAGACTGCGAAGTCTACAAGAATATCTTCTAATCCTTGCAGTTCTAGTCTGGCTTTTGTGAACCCGGCAGTTGTGTCGGCAGACATTCCAATCGACCCGCTGATGCTCGTGGCGTCGTTTCCGTTGGCGTCATCATTTTCGTCGTTGTTGTCTAAATAAACTCGGAAATTAAGGTCAGCAAAAAACGACCCTGTATCGAAAACTTCCGCAAGCCAAGAAAACGCCACAAGTGGAGATGCCTCGATACGCTCCATCACCTCATCTCCGAAGTTTGAAACTGCACGACCTACCGCAAGGGAGCGATTAAGTTGGGCAAAGACAACGCCTCCAATTGCCCCGCCTGCAAGCAAGAACACAAGAAGAGCGATAAGTATGCTGGGGCGTTTAGTTTTCGGCTTTTTGACAGTCGTGGGTGTAATCGGAGGGGCAGGGGCGGGAGATTCGGGGGCTTGCACCTGTTGGGTAGCCACAGGCTCTGGCACAGGGGCGGCAGGCGAGGGCGTATCGGACGCAAGTTCCGGCGTTTCGCCGGCTGTATCAGCGACTTCAGGTTGAACTTGCGGCTCTTCCCCTGTGGTTTCGTCTTTGGTGGTAACATAATTTTCTCCGCATAAGGGGCAAGCGTCTTTGGCGTCAACCTGTGCCGCGCCACATTTTGTGCAAAATTTCATTAAATTCTCTCTTTCGATTAAAGTAAGTTAAGTTATAGTATACCATACATTTTTCAAAAAAGCAAGTGCGTGATGAAAGATTCAGCTTTTTTGTTTTTTGTTTCGTTACAACCTTAATGAACACCCAAAACTTTGCAATATGGTCTATCTTGATAGTTATAAAATATTATACGTCGCTTCCAAATTCAGCACCTGCCCCTCTGCAACATAGGCGTCCACATAAACAAACTGGTACGCGCCGCAGGAAATCACGTCGGTACCTTGCTTTATCCGCACGTTTGTAGCCACCGCAGGAATGGCGACGTACAGTCCAGAGCGGGCGGCTGGACCGAGTTGATTGTTTGTTCCAATTGTATGCAAGTTTGGTGCATCAGGCGAAGCCGAATAAATAACATTGACGCTTTTAGGTACTGTTGCGACTGAATTCATTTCGTGATTTTCAAAAATTTTGTAAATTCTTCTGTACACCAACGCAGTTCGACCTGGACTATCGCTTTCAAATGTTTCAACTTCAATGCGATTTCCTTCGTTATCAAATTCCGCAAGATGTTGCATATAGTTGTCGTAGTTCATGCGATAATCATCTTTGTAATGTGGCATTTGACCGTTATGCTCGATAAGAAATTGAGTGTGTTCTTCATGGTTCGGAAAATGATGTTTGCAGCCCATATAAACTAAAACATCATTGTTTGCTAACTTGAATGAAATGTTGTAATGCCTTATTATTCCTTGCGGCGCAGGCTTAATATGCGGCGCAAGCTCCCGCAGGCTGTCCGCAATGTCACGGCATTCGGTGCAGGCGGCGATATGCTCCTCCACTTTCGCTTTATCTGCGGGCAAAATGGCATTTCTGGCGTATTGCCAAAGGTACTGGATAGCGTTGTTGCAGTTCATAATGTGTTCTCCTTCGATTAGGTAAGATTTTAGTTGGTGTTTTAGGTTCACCATTCCGTAATGGCTGTTGCTTTTAACTGTGGACAGGTTCATGCCAAGGACTTTTGCCGTTTCGGCAACACTCATTCCACCGATAACACGGTGATATACCACCCTTTGTTGCCTTTTCGGCAGACGGCGAATGGCGGCAAGAATCTCCTCGCACCCCTGGGCAGAGGCGAAATCTTCGTACAGCCCGCCCGCCACCATGGGCACTTGATGCTCTTCCAAGGAATCAAGGGAGAAGTACACCCCCTGAGTGGCACCCCTTGAAGCGGAAGTCCTGCGATACACAATCCGCCGAGCAATGGTTTTCAGCCACGCAAAGATTTTCCCCTGCTCTGCGTATCCGTCAAAGGCTTTGTACGCCGCGATAAACGCTTCTTGTACGTCGTCTTCCTCCCCGCCAATACTGCGGACATAGGAGAGCAAGCGTGGGTGATACTGTCGCACAATGTCGTCGAAATTTTGTGTTGGGTTGATAGTTTACACCTCCTTTTTCAATGTTTGAAAGCTGTCAGCGTTTTGCAGATATGGGCGTCATTAGACTTGTATTGAAACAGAAATAACAGCTTAAATTCATGTCTTAACCACAAACAAACAGCAATGTCATTGCGAGGAGCGAAGTGACGAAGCAATAGAGTTGTGTCGAAACGAAATATCTTTCGCCCAAACGCCACCGAACGTCATTGCAAAGGCGACCTTTGCCGTGCAATCCAGTCGAGGAGTCGCAATTTTGAACCGTCTTTTGCAGTTTTACTAGGACGATTTGACAGCGGTGCTGTGCAACTTGGGAGGTCTATTTTCGCCAATTTCAGCAGATAAAACTTTTTCACTGGATTGCCACGGATTTTAGAATAAATCCTCGCAATGACGGTGCTGGTTGTTTGAGGTTAAGACGGTGATTTTGCTGTTACTTTCGTTTCGATACAACCTTAATGACGTTCCGTTTGTTTGGTTTCAAGACGGGGTGGCTGTGTTGTCGCTGCTGTTCAGTTAAGCCACCCCCGTCAGTCGGAAAAACACCGACTGCCACCCCTCCGCAGAGAGAAAGAAGAGCAAAAGCACACCTTACGACCCCACTCACTTATATAAAGGCAATCAAAGTCGAAAAGGTTCAAAAAATGTGCCATTTACACTTGGTGCAAATGACACACTTTCACAAAAACCCATTACCACACCCACTGGATTACATACATCACCCCAAGCATAATCGGCTGGTGCAACAGGAAAATCAGCAGGGTGTGCCGTCCGATAAAATCCAGCACAGGAATTTTTATGGGGCGTAGTTTGACCGCAACATCTTCGTTTTTTACGTAATTGCCGAACACCGCCCCGGCGAAGAACATGAAAATCCACGGAAACAGACCAAAGAAATCCAGCGACTGGAAACGTGGCGGTCGAAAGCCGATTATGGTCAGCGGATTGTGTATTATCGTTCCGAAAATAGTGAATAGCGGTAAGTCCCACACTATGGTTTCTGTGAGATGAAAGAAGAACAGAAATATGGCGAAATACACTGGTGCAAGCCAGTATTTTGTGAAAAGAGCAGGACAGAGCTTGTCCAGTAAGATGAAAATCAAGGTTGCCACGGCAAGGAAATGGAGAATGCCGAAAAGTATGGGCATGCCCTCGAATATCCATGTTACCGCCGTGACCGCCAGCGCTCCGAGGGCGATTTTTCCTGCTCGCAGGGGATTGTTTCGACTGAGCTTGCAGGACATTCCTGCAAGAAAGATGAAAATGCTTGCGAAAATCGCCGACAGCCACGGCAAAACAGGGTGAATTGACACCAAACGCACGAACCGCTGAACCCCGCTGTCGTGGAGGAAGTCGAATCCGCCGAACAGCACATTATACATAGCGTGGTGCAGTACCATCATGATGACACACAGCCCGCGGAGTGCGTCGAATATGGCTATTCGTTGCGGTTTGTGACGGCTACGCATCTCCAAGCTCCTCTATCAGCCTGCGGAAACGCAACCCCCGCTGGGCGAAGTTCTCGAACTGGTCAAAGCTGGTGCAAGCAGGGGAGAGGATAACCGTGTCCCCCTCTGTGGCAACATCGGCGGCGGCGTGGACAGCATCGTCAAAGTGCGGGTGGAGCATGATTTGCGGACGGGCGTTTTCAGGCAAAGCGAGAAGCTCGGATTGGATTTTCGGTGCGGTTTCTCCAGTTAGCACAACGATTTTCGCGCGCTGTGACAAAGTGACCGCAAGAGGGGCAAAGTCAAGATTTTTGTCCGCTCCTCCGCAGATGGCAATGACTTTTTCGTTGAAAGCAGACAGGGCGGCGGCTGTGCGGGTGGGGCTGGAGTCGATGGAACTGTTGATATAGCTCACTCCACGATGACGGCGAATTAACTCGAGGCGATGTTCCACCCCGCCAAAAGTTTTCGCCACATGGCGAATGGCGGCAGGGGTGCAAATGCCCAATGTGGCGGCAATAGCGGCAAGATAATTCTCCAAATTGTGCCGTCCGGGGAGCAAAATCTCGCTGATGGACATAATCTCTTCGCTCATGGCGAAAATACGCCCGTCACGAACACAAACCCCATCAGAAAGCCATTTTTCTGCGGAAAAACGCACTACACCGGACGAGGTTAGCTCGCCAAAATCACGGGTGATAGGGTTGTCGTCGTTTATAATCAGCACTCCGTTGTCGCGGTGGATGAAGATATTTTGCTTGGCGGCGATATAGTCGCCCATGTCGGCATGCCAATCAAGGTGGTTTGGCGACATATTAGTGACAACCGCAATTTGCGGGGAGGTTTTCATGGTTTGTAGCTGGAAGCTGGACAGCTCTAACACTACATAATCCCTTGGTGTGATGCTGTCTACGATGGGCAAAAGGGGCGTGCCGATGTTTCCGCCCACGTGGGCGGTGACACCGCTGGCTTCAAGAATGCGGTGGGTGATTGTGGTTGTGGTGGTTTTGCCGTCACTACCTGTGATACCAATGATTTTCGCGGGACAAAGTGCCGTGAACAGCTCCATTTCGGAGGTCAGGGTCGCCCCTTTTGCCACCGCGGCAGGAATGCCCCCAAGCTGGGGGTGGATGCCGGGGGAGCGGAAGATAATGTCCTCGGTGATGTTATCAAGGTAGCCCGCTCCGCTGACGAAATGCACCCCTCTCTCTGCGAAAGCGGCGGCGAATTCCCCCAGATGTTCAGGTTTTTTTGTGTCGCGGACAGTCACTTTAGCCCCTGCATCAAGAAGAAAGTCCACAAGTGGGCGGTTGGAAACTCCCAAGCCCAGTACGGCACAAGTGCGCCCGAATATTGATTTTTTGTATTGTGATGAGTTCATGTGGTTGCCTCGGTGGTGGTGTTATACTCGAATGACTTCAAATTTGTTCAAAGCTCCATCATGCTTTTCCGCTTTGGAGCAAGTAAATTGCTCCGACGCAAAACAGCTATCGCAAGAACATTATGTCATAACTGCAAAAGGCATTGAGTGTGGACATCCATCGCACGACATTTTTATTTGTGGAAGTGAATTCCACATAAAAATGTCGCACTCTGGACTTATTATACCATACATATGCACTCCCCGCTTGCTTTTAGGTATAAAATTAACAGAGTGTTCACACATACAAGGTTAGTTTCCTCCCTCATCTTTACTCGTGCGTTTTTTTCACAGATGATTTTTTCATATGTTTTTCATATTTTTTTCATTAGGGGTGCGATGTCAAGAGTTTTTGCAGAAAATAATGTAAACATTCCATACAGTATATTATTAACACATTATGAACCACACCATTCCACACCAATTACCAACGAAAATCAGCATTATGTTTCCACTAAATCCCATAATTTCGTTGTTTGGGTGACACGAAGCAAAGCCATGTGATTATTGCAAAATTCACGTGGCTTTGTTATGTCGGGGAGGCGTTGCCGGTGGGCGGGTTACAGATTAAAACACCGCACACCAGCGTTTAACCGGGCAAGCTCCCGCTCAAACGCCTGCCTGCTTGTACCCCAGTCAAGGAGTTTGCGAGGATAATCATTCAGCCAACGAGTGGCATTTTGGATGACGTTGGCGGTGATTTTGGCAAAATCAGTCCCCTTGGGAAACCACCGGCGGAGCATCCCGTTTTGCTTCTCGTTGCTCCCCCGCTCCCACGAAGAGTAGGGGTGGCAGTAGTAAGTATTTGTTCGCACACCACCGAAAATAGAGGATTGAAACCCCACGCA
>WQSD01000047.1 GCA_009788105.1 Oscillospiraceae bacterium
CCCAACCTCACCTCTCTCCACTCCCCATCAAACCCTGCAAACCGCACCCGCGGCACCCGCTCCCCCGCCTGCGGGAACATCTGCTGCAAATACGCTTTTTTCAATTCTTTCAGTGCGGTCAATTTGCCTTGTGTCATGAAATTTCTCCTTGCGATGGGCTTACGCATGCTACAAGCGTAAGTATCATTGTACACTATCACACGAAAAAAGTCAAAAATTTTGCCATTATATGGCTTGTAATAAAAAAGTGTAGCCTAATAGCTACACTTTTTTGTTACTATGTTTGAATTTCTTCTCGCAAAGGCAATAATTCGCTCTCTATCACCCCACGCCAATACTCCGCAATGGTTGTTTGTCGGGTGCGATATTTCTTCTGGAAAACTGCCTCAAACTCGTCTTTGCCGAGTCCGGAAGCCTCTACAATAATGCTGATATAGGGCAGGGGTTTGTCCGGCTGATATTCGTTTATGCTGGTTTCCAAACTAACCGCAGGCACTTTCAGCTGGTCTGCAACCATGCCGATGATTCGGGAAATTTCCTTTTTGAAATAATCTTGCCAATCTCCGTTCAACCGCCCTGCCTCAATATCCGCAAGAATATTTGCGTAAACAGCTTGAACAATTGGGGATTTGCCGTGAATCTCTTTATCAATTTTCCACCGCAGTTCAGTTTTTTCGCTGACTGATGTGCTTTTGCGAAGTTCGCCGAGCAGCTTGTTAATATAAAAGCTGTCGATTTTCTCTTCATACACGGCACGATTAGTGGAAGTGAACTCGATTTCGGCAAGTAACTCCTCTGGAGGATTGGTGGGCAAATCTTCCTCGATTTCCCCTTTCAGGTTTTCTGCCCGCCCCTTTTCTGCTGGGATTTGTTCGATAATAGGTAAAAGTACTGCCTGTTCACCCTCTTCGGCGAAATCCTCGTAGCTTCGTAAGGCTGAATAAAGTTTTTCTAGCTTCTGAAACGCCTTGACTTGTGCCACTTTTTTCTTGATGTTTTGCGGGTCTTCTGCAAGGTCAGCTTTTGCCATCAAAAGGGCCTGATGTGCGGCGATAAAGTCATCTTTCACCGCCGTATACTCACGAGGAACAAGGGCGGTCCAATTTTGGTCTTCGTTGGAGAACAATTTTATTGCCTCTTCAATGTTTTTTCGCATTGTAGCAGGCTTGCGGAAGGTGACAATCATACCCGCCTCTTTCCCCTCATGCAGTCTGTTTGTCCGAGAAAATGCTTGCAGCAGCTTTTGATATTTAAGCTCACGGTCGACATATAAAGTCTGAATCGTGGGAGCGTCGAAACCCGTCAAAAGCCTGTCAACAACAATAACAAAATCCAGCCACTGCCCATCTTTTTGATAGTGCGCCTCTTTCCGTGCAAGGCGTTTGTTGATGTTGTCGTTGTAGTTATCAATGGTAGCATTTGTGCCGAAAACGGCATTGTAATCGTCAATAATTGCAGTCATTTCAGCCACCGAGGCGTTCATCCCCTCTTGGCTTTCGTCCAGTGAATATGTAATTGCCACACGAGGAAAATCAGGGTCGCGCAATGGGTTGCGCTCATCAATTTTGCCATTTAGAAGCTCGCCCGCCCGCTTTAGCTCTTGCAACTTATGATAAATTCTTTTCGCTTGTGCGATAGAGTGGGTTGTCAAAATCGCACTCATAGTCGGCATTCCGTTGACAACTTTGAATTTGTTTTTGACATTAAAGTGCTTGAAAATCTTTTTCAACATAGCGGTGATGTATTCATCACTCTCGAAAATCTCTTTATCTAAAAGGGCTTCTTTTTCTATTTCCTCAAGTTCCATCAGATTTTGTTCGGGGTCAAGTTTTGGAAACTTCTCAGCGATTTTCTTATATAAAAATTCTTGTTTGCTATCCTCTTCAAGTAAACAATGACACTCCGCACTAAAACCGAGGACAGAGTTATCGTCCATAGCATTTTTTGTGGTGTAGGCGTGGAGTGCTTTTGCATTGTCGTCGCCGGCATATTGCATTGGTGTGGTTCGAGCATAATCTCCATTTTCTTGTTTGCAATTTTCAACAAAAATTGGCGTGCCGGTGAACCCGAACCAAGTGGCTTTCGGGAAAGTATTCTTGATGTTTTTCATTTCTTCGTCACTAACAGCACGATGGCATTCGTCAACGATAAAAACAATATGCTCGCCCCGAAGTTTCTCAAATTTATTGGTTTCCGAGTCTTTGGCATCACGGATAGCGGCAGAAAGTTTTTGTATAGTGGTTACGATAATAGTGTTGTTATTTTTTGGGCTGATAAGAGCCTGCGCAAGCTGTCGGCGGTTATTCACCCCAACAACAAGAGTGTTGTTTGCTCCTTTGCCACTTGTTTGCCCTGTGTTGTATTCAGACGCGAACTTGCTGAATTCTCCCTTGGTTTGACTGTCAAGGTCACGTCGGTCAACAATCATCACCGTGCGAGAAACTCCGCCCGCCGTCTGCGCAAGGAGCTTTGTTGCAACAAAACTGGTGATAGTTTTACCCGAGCCTGTGGCATGCCAAACAAAGCCGCCCTGATGCTTGGCAGCTCCGTTCATGACTTTTTTGATGGCGTGAATTTGATAAGGACGAAGCACCATCAAATACTTTTCGCTTTTTTGGTCATCTACCAAAATCGTATAACGGCTTACAAGTTTGTGCGCCATGGGAATGCTTAGCACTTCACGAGCAAAGTCAAACAAGTTTTCCACAGGTGTGTTTTCTGGAGTTCGCCAGTTGAATAAAAACTTGCTGGCGTTATCAAATGCCTTTGAATCGTTTCCGTTTGGGCGCGCGAAATATTTTGTTGAAACCTTGTTGCTTACCACGAAAATTTGGGTCGTTGCGTAAATACCGCCCCAAAATCCTGCCTCGGCATACCGTTTGATTTGGTTAAAGGCTTGGAAATATCCATCTTTTGCGTATTCGGTTTTAAGTTCGACATGAATTATAGGTAGTCCGTTAATCAGCAAAGTCACGTCACCACGCATTTCTGTGTCGGTATCAGGCGTAATTTGGTTCACGACTTCATAGCTTGAAATGCCACCAGCAATTTCTTTATTGCTAAACAGTACAAGAGTCACACGACGAGTGTCATCACGTTCGATTGATACAGACGCAACACCATTTTCTCCACGCAACCATTGCGATGCAGCAAATGGTGTTGCTGTCAGCCTCTTAAATTCAATGACTAATCGATTAAATTCATCATCAGAAAGTGGTACAGCATCGAGTTTTGCAATATTGATGCGGTTAATATGTCCGCGCAAATTATCCCACAGAGCCGCCTCGGTTTTGATGTCGCTTCTATATGTCCATTGATTTTCTCGGTGAGTTAAAATGTCAATAAAATCTTTTTCAATGAGCGGTTCATGTTCGAATTTTGCTTTGTTTAGCATTTCCTTTGACCTATCCCTTGCATGTAATTGAAACCGATACCATTATAGCATATTTTGTTGCAACCTGCAAGTAAATAAATTGTTCGAGTCGATATTTTTTCTAACATCTTTCTAACAAACTGCATGGGGTTTTATAATTTGGTGTCCCCATGCTGTTAACAGCCTCTCTGTTTTTTTAAGGTCTTTTACTAACTTTTTCTTCACTCTGAAAAAATTATTGCTCCACCTAATAAACCTTGCACATTTTGACTGTGAAAAAATGCAATGTTTATTCAGTGGAGCATTAAGAATTATCTACACTATTCGTCTTTTCCCGCCGTACAGCAAAAACGCAATGGAGAACAGCACCATGGCGGCAATGCCAATGACAAAGGTCATGTTCATCACGCCATAGTCCAGCACAGCGTTTAGCCCTCGTGCCATCCAAAACATGGGGAACACAGCACCGATATACTGGATAATGCCCGGCAGAAACTCCACCGGCATCATCACGCCGCTAAGCATAGAAGCCGCAGTCAGCACCATGCCGAACGCCCCCGCACTGCCCTCTTTGCTCTTAAACAAGCAATGCCAAGCAAAAGCCATCGCTACCGTAGACAGATTAAGCATGGTGTAGCACAAAAACACAGCTATGGCAAGGGTAAAATTCCAATCGTGCAGAATCACTCCCAAAATGGTCACAATACCGACTTGTACTGTTAAGGGAACCATAAACGCCATCAAATTTTCAACTAAATATTGGCGCATGGTCACAGGTGCGGACAGAATTCGCACAATCGCCCCGTCAACTTTGTCGGTGAGCAGGGTCATGCTTATGATAAACGCTCCGCTCATCATAGCAAAGGAAAGAAAACCGAAGCCTCCCGGTCTGTTCCCCTCCCAAAAGACGGGAATGAACATCAGGGCAATTGGAACAAAGCCATTCACAAGCAAGGAAAGGGGGTTAAGCCCACGCTTCAAAGAATATTTGAATATAGTCACTCTATTCCGCCCCCTTGTTTGATTTTTTCAGGTTGAAAATCACGGCGAACAAGGCAGCCAACACTACCACAACGCCTGCAAGAATTCCAATGCGTTGCCATGCGGTTGACATACAAGTGAATTCATCAACCACCGACAAACCGCCATACTGAATTGCGGTCAGGGCAAGACTTAGGGGCGTGCCGTAGTTAGTGGCGAATCGTGCCAGCGCACTATCACCGAGAGGCACCATAAAGACACCTGCAAGGAACATAAACACAAACGCCAAGATTTGCGAAATTGCACTACCCATTTTCCGAGTTTTAGCAACTTGGGAGATAATTAGGGCAACAAGTGGGCTGACTAAGGACACCAAGAATACAGCGGCAAAAAAGATAAGGGGGCTGCCGAAATACACATCTAAAATAAGGGACGGAATGCCCATTACAACTACTGCTTGGATTAGGATAACTATCCATGTTACCAAGGTTGACGCTACGTAGAACGTGCCTTTTGTCACCGGGGCGGCAAGCTGTCGCCATCTCATCTCCCCTTTAATGTCATCAAAGATAAGGTAGGTGAGCTGTTCGTTTGCGAAAAACATGAAAGAAATACCGAACACGATAATAAAGAAGGAATTGTTTATAACTGTGATTTCTTCTTCGTCAAGGTGAGCAAAAGGACTTTCGTCTTGTTCTTCGTTTTGGCTATCTTCATATTGGCTGTATTGGTAATCATCATATTCGGCTGGCGTGTTAAAGGCGGTAAAGTCCAACTGGGTCATCAGCAGAATCATAGCAAGAGGCAGTACAAAAAAGAAGCCGATTGTCATTGGGTCACGCAGACTGCGTTTAAGATAAAACTTGAAAACTGTGAAAAATGCTGTCATGTTACACCCCCTGGTCGTCACGAAGTTTTTTGCCTGTAAGGGTAAGGAACACATCCTCAAGGTTTGGCTTTTCTTCGCTAAAGGACGTCACGCCGCCGTTACGGGTGGCGATTTCCATAATACGGCTTACGTTGCCACTACCGCTGCTTGATGTGACAATGTAGTGGCTACCGTTCACAGTCACGTTTTTCACCCCTGAAATAGCACGCAGTTCCTCGGTCATAGCCTCGCTTGGAGTTATGGCATGAAGATGCACACGTGACTCGAACTGTATGCGGTTCATCAGCTCCTCAATCGTTCCCTCGGCGATAACCCGCCCGGTGTCCATGATGGATATGCGGTCAGAGATAGCCTGCACCTCTTCCATGTAGTGGGAAGTGTAAATCACAGTTGTACCACCTGCCGCCAGCTTTTTCACCGACTCGAGAATGTGATTACGGGATTGTGGGTCGATGCCTACTGTGGGTTCGTCCATGATGACCAACTTTGGCTTATGCACAAGGGCGCAAGCAATGTTCAGCCTGCGTTGCATGCCCCCAGAAAAAGTCTTGGGTCGCTTTTTCGCGCGGTCGGCAAGCTCGACAAAGTCCAGCACTTCTTTGATGTTGGCGTTTAGCTTTGCGCCTGTCAGCCCATACAGCCCGCCGAAGTATTTCAGGTTGTCAAGAGCAGACAGGTCGTTGAAGACTGTGATATTCTGCGTCACAAGTCCGATGTCACGGCGAGTTTGCAAATTACTGATATTTTGAGTTTTGCCAAAAACATTGATTTCCCCCGCATCTGCGTTAATCAGTCCGCACAGCACACGAATGGCGGTGGTTTTCCCCGCGCCGTTAGGTCCTAATAGTCCAAGAATTTCTCCTTGTTTAATGTTCAGGTTCAGATGGTCAAGTGCTGTGGTGTCACCATAGCGTTTGACCACGTTTGTCATTGTAGCAAGCATAGTTATGCCCTCCGCTTTGTTAGTTTCTGATACTATTATACCCAAAAATCAGAGTTTGCACCAGTGACATTTGTCACTACTTTAGAGCGAGTCGACACAAACTGAAAAAGGCGAGATTTTGGCTATTTTTTCGCCACTCGTCGTTGTTCGTCGGTTAAATATTCCCGATAAACGCCCTCCTCACGCCTAGATTGGCGAAAAAACATCTCAAAATTCGCTCTTTTTACTTTGTGTCGACACGCTCTAGAAAAATTCCAAAATCCTGCTTTTGAATAGGGGGTTCCCACTCCTAATTCTCGTTTACTTCTCATATAATAATATATGACTATTCAGTTAGCCATGAAACAGCCATGGATTGCAATAAGGTTGTAACGAAACGAAAATGTTTATGCTATCTCAAAAGGCGGGACGCCGAGGGCGTCGTCCCCTACATTTGTTCAACCGCACCCCTTGTACGGAACGGAGTCAAGGGCGTTCCGCTCTTTGAAGATATTCGTTTGTTTTCGATACAACCTTAATGAGAATGATAAGCTGAAACTTTGCAACATGGTCTATCTTGATATAATATCCCCCAAAAGAGGTACGAAAATGAAAATTACCACTATCACTTACGCAGACAACCTTCGCCATGCTGGGCGAATTATGCTGTCATACAACTTTGCCATACCACAAACAGAAGAATGTGAGCGGTTTAACACTCACTATGCCGCCATTGGAGAGGCTTACGAGAGCTTTGTTCTCGGCTTGCTGTCTGCCATTACTGCTGAATATGATGAAATGCAGGCGGCTGGGCTTCGCACGCGATTTGTGCCGTTGAAAATTAGCGGAGAGTATGTCGTTCGCCGTGGGTTAGAGGGAAGATTTTCGGTGTCCTTTAGGGTTGCCCACACTAAAGGGCGCAGGGTGACTGATTTTGCATACGTTACCCACACATGGACGGCAGATGGGTTGATTTTGCCGCCCAAGAGAACAGGAAAACCTCCACGAGGTAAGTGGGACGGGTGCTGGGTGGAGGGGGAGCGGGTGCGATATTACCGAAATACTTTCGATAAAAACAGCGAACATATCTTGCGCGGAGCGGATTTTTCGCAGTTTGTGGAGGTTTTGTGAATTTTCATGAGCTGAATAAAATTTGGCTGAATAAAATCTCCATTTTTCGATATTATCTTGCTTATTTCGCATAAGTGTGATATAATGTATTTGCGATAGCTGTTTTCGCGTCGGAGCAATTTACTCGCTCCGAGCGGAAAAGCATGATGGAACTTTGAACAAAAGGAAACTTCCTTATGAACATATTCACCCGTTCAGAAATGCTGCTTGGCACAGGGGCGATGGAGCGACTTGCTTCCGCTCGTGTTGCCATTTTCGGCGTGGGAGGAGTAGGCAGCTTCACCGCCGAAGCCCTTGCCCGCACAGGGGTGGGGCATATCACCCTTATGGACAGCGACACGGTGGAGCAAACCAACATTAACCGCCAACTTATCGCCCTCCACTCCACTATCGGCAAGCCAAAGGTGGAGGTCATGGCACAGCGTATCATTGACATCAACCCCGCTTGCAATGTGACCGCGCTACAGCATTTTTTCAACGCTAACATGGATTTCGACTTTGCCGCATATGATTATATCGTTGATGCGGTGGACACAGTGACGGCGAAATTGGGCATTGTGGTGCGTGCAAGGGCGGCAGGTGTGGCTGTTATCTCCTCCATGGGAGCAGGAAACAAACTTGACCCTACCAAATTTCAAATTGCGGACATATCCAAAACCCACACCTGCCCGCTGGCACGAGTAATGCGCCGTGAGCTGAAAGCCCGTGGCGTTTACAAAGGGGTGAAGGTGGTGTTCTCCACCGAAGATGCTGTCACTCCCCACTTTGACCTTACCCCGGTGGCAAGTCGGCGCACTGTGCCGGGTAGCATTGCTTTCGTTCCCTCGGTGGCAGGGCTGATAATCGCCTCGGCTGTAGTGATTGATTTGAGTAAAACAGGACAACAATAAGTTTGAAAATAACAACCGAAAGAACGCGTGAGAGGAAGTACAAATTTTATATTTATTGTACGCGATTTTCCCTTGCGCGTGGCGCAATTATGAAAAACACAAAAAAACTTTTAGCCACCGCCGTAATACTCACCTTCGCTCTTTTGCTTGGGTGTGGCGGTAACTACCCTGCCCCGCCGACAGACAGCGGTGCCAACATTGACACTAT
>WQSD01000048.1 GCA_009788105.1 Oscillospiraceae bacterium
ATACCTCTGCAGAGGTGTCTGCCTTGGTATCGGCGAACAGATGGGGGTGGCGGGACACCAGCTTTTCGGTGACGCCATGGGCGATTTCGTCCATAGATAGCCCCGCAATGTCCCCATGGAAAACAATCTGCAACAGCAGGTCGCCAAGCTCCTCACAGAGGGCGGCGCGGTCGCCGTTGTCAATGGCTTCTGCCACTTCGTATGCCTCTTCGATAAGGTTCTGGCGTATGCTGGCGTGGGTCTGTTCCCCGTCCCACGGGCAACCCTCAGGAGAGCGGAGGAAGGCAAGCAGGGAGATGAGGTCAGCGGTGGTGTATGGGGGCGTGGGGGTGAAGGGTGGGGTTTTCATGGGGTTATCCAAATCCAGGGTGTTCTTGTAAATTCAGTCGTCTTGTTACCGCCGCTGCTTCTCTTTCGCTTATGTTATTGCTCCAAAAATCAATTCTTTCAATGGACGGAAGATTTCGGCTTCTTAGTGATGAAAAACTGGTTATGTTATTGTTGTTAATGTCTAAAATTTGCAACGATGGCAAGCGTAAGCGGCCTAAGAATGATATGTCTGTAATTTCGTTGAAGTTCAAGTTCAAAAATTCAACAAAATAAAATCCTCTGTTTCCCATAATGCTGACTCTGTTTCCAAACATATCAATCCGCCAAAGCGGGAGGCCAGCAATCGGAGAAAGGTCGGTGATATTATTACTCATTGCGGAAATCATACGTAAATCTGTAAGGTGGCGAAGGGGATAGATGCAGTATATTTAATTTCTCCCTATATCTAAACTTTGGAGCAAGGTGAAATTTGCAATGACACTTATGTCACTTATTACACTATCTGTAATTGATAATCTTTGCAGATTAACAAGTTCGTCTAACGGCGAAATATCAGAAAGTTGACTTTTTCCTGTAAGGCTTAAAATCCTTAAATTTGTTAATCCGGAAATAGGTTGAAGGCAATTAAAAGAAGTTCTATCCATCCAAGAGTGTAATGATAAATCTGTCAATTCAGAAAATAATTGCATTCCTTCAAGCGAATGAAACTCACCACTGAGTGACAATGTTTCAAGCCTTGTTTGATTCGACAGCCAATGAAAGTCTGGAAATACTCCTCTAGAAGATGATATACGCAAGCTGTGTAAATTTACAAGGTTTTCAAACATTTCAAGTTCTCTATCTAAACTTCCCCATCTATCGAAATGCTAAGTTCGACAAGATTTTCAAGACTGCTTAAAGCCAGCGAACAAGTATATCCAAGAAAACTGCTACTATGTGCAATCAAGCGAGTTAAATTCGCAAGGTCTCGGAGTGCGCCAAAGTCGTTGGCATAAAAGTCTCCTAAATATAGACAGCAAAGTCCAATCAATTGAGATAGTGGAGAAATATCTTGTATATACATGTTTGATGCATGATGTTCAAAATCACCACAAATTTCAAGCAAAGCAAGCTGTGATAGTTCTGCTAATGGAGAAATATCCGTTATCATGTTACGCCGTAAATTAAGATGGGTAACATAAGCAGGGATTTCGCCACTTTGCACCATTTCAGCAAGTCTGTCATCGTCAATTTGCTGTCCTGATAAGTTAATGGTTACACGCTCTTCCATAGGCACGTGACAATAATATTCCCACGGGTTTCGCACAACATGATTTTCTGGCGGAGGTGACGGTATATCAATTTCGCCACATCCAGCCATTGCAAAAGGAACAGCAAACAACATTATCAATGCAAGCAGATATGAAATTAGGTTTTTCATGGTGTTGCTCCTTTGAGATTTCGGGCAGACACAAGGCCTGCCCCTACACATAATTTAGCGATAGATAGCACCCTTATCCGCGCTTTCCACCATGCCGGCGTAACGCTTCAGATAGCCATGAAGCCCCTGTGGCTTGCGAATAGGCATAGTCGTGCGGCGGCGGGCGATTTCCTCGTCGGACACCAACAGATTGATGGCATAATTAGGGATGTCAATGTGAATTTTGTCCCCGTCGCACACATAGGCAATAGTGCCGCCGCTTGCCGCCTCGGGAGAGATATGCCCAATTGCCGCCCCACGAGTCGCCCCGGAGAACCGCCCATCGGTAATCAGCGCAACTTGGCTGTCTAATCCAACTCCTGCAATGGCAGAGGTGGGAGTGAGCATTTCACGCATACCCGGACCACCGGCAGGGCCTTCGTTGCGGATAACAACAACATCACCTGCCACGATTTTGCCGCCATAGATAGCCTCCACAGCATCCTCTTCGCTCTCGAAAACCCGTGCCGTGCCGGTGAAGTTTTGCATTTCCGCCTTAACCGCGCTCCGCTTAACCACCGCTCCGTCAACTGCAAGGTTGCCGAACAAGGCAGCAAGCCCGCCTGTTTCGGTGTATTTTTGGATGACTTCAGGGTTCAAAACCCTTGCCCCTGCAATGTTTTCGCCAACGGGCTTGCCAGTCACAGTCATTTCGCCAAGGTGAAGCAAGTCGCCCAGCTGATTCATCACAGCCTGCACCCCTCCTGCGAAAAAGAGGTCTTGAATATGGTGCGGTCCCGCAGGTGACAGGCGGCAAAGATTCGGCGTCCGCTCGCTGATTTCGTTCAGCATTTTGTGGGTGATAGTCACCCCGCACTCGTGAGCAATGGCAATCAGGTGCAACACCGAATTTGTGGAGCAACCCAGCGCCATATCAGTTGTCAGGGCGTTGTGGAATGCCTTTTCCGTCATGATATGAGAGGGCAGAATGCCGTCGCGGTACAGTTCCATCACGCGAATGCCCGCCTCTTTGGCAAGGCGAACACGATGAGCGAAAACCGCTGGTATCGTGCCGTTGCCGGGGAGGGCGATGCCAATCGCTTCGGACAGGCAGTTCATGGAATTCGCGGTGAACATACCCGAACATGACCCACACCCGGGACAAGCAATATCTTCAAGTGCGGAAAGCTCACCCTCGGTCATCTTGCCCGCCTTGACAGAGCCGACAGCCTCGAACATAGTGGTCAAGTCTGTGCCGTCAGCAGACAGCATAGGTCCTCCGGACACGAAAACGGAGGGCAAATTCAGCCGTGCCGCCGCCATTAACATTGCCGGCACAATCTTGTCGCAGTTGGGGATAAACACAAGGGCATCAAGAGCGTGGGCGCGCACCATACACTCAATGCTGTCCGCGATAAGCTCCCGCGTGCAAAGGGAATAACGCATTCCCTCATGCCCCATGGCAAGCCCGTCGCACACACCGATAGTGTTGAATTCCATTGGTGTACCGCCATTCATCAGCACCCCATCCTTCGCCGCACGGGCAATAGTATTCAGGTGAATATGCCCGGGAACAATTTCGTTAAAAGAATTCACAATGCCCACAAGAGGGCGGCGAATCTGCTCGTCTGTATAGCCGTTCGCCTTTAATAAGGCACGTTTTGGGGCATTTTGCATCCCGCTTTTCATCAAATCACTTTTCATGGTTTCACTTCCTTGTGTTTGTTATTTATGTGGTTAGTTTATCATATAAATCGAGAATTGTCAAGAGGGGGCAAGGGCATTTGCGAGCAATAAATGTAAACTGTGTTTTCTCAAAAATATTTCAAAAATATTTGAAAAAATATACAAAAACCCCTTGACAACTGTCAAATAATGTGATATAATAGTGGTGTAATCAACCATAACTAACAGGAGGCAGTCATGAAAACATTGTTTATACAAGCAAATAATGCAATAGTCAGCGTCTGTCTGTCTGTCTGTCTGTCTGTCTGTGGGTAAAATTATGCAACGTCGCCAACCTTGGGCAGAAGTCAAGGAGGTGCGTTGAGTGGTTTGATTGTACACATTTTCTTTTATGGGGTAATTTAACATATGGATAGGTTAGCCCACATTCGGCGGAGGTGCGAGTGTGGGGTGCGAAAAATCGCCATTGATTTTCTAACTAAAATCCAAAAATTAAATTCACTCTATAGGAGAAAAAATCATGAAAAACTTCATAAAAAACGCTGTAAACAAGCGAATAATCGCATTTGTACTTACTTATATTTTCCTACTTACCGCCGCCGTTCCAATGATGGGTTTCGACCCACTGCCGGTCGACCCTGCTCCCGACGTGGGCGGAAACCCCGAAATCGTGCTAAATCCAGGGCTTATCCTCGACCCAGAAATCCCGATTGAAGAAGGTGAGCGACCCGGCCGACCGCCGATTGATGGGATATTCCCGCCAGAAGATGGGATTATCCTCGACCCGGGGCTTGAGATTGGGGTGGCAGACCCTGCCACAAGCGGAATTATCCTATTCTGCCCCGAACGCGGACAGGTCGAAATGCCTTCTGCCACAGTGGAATTCGTGCCGGAAGAGGGGGTAATCATTACCGACCGCCAGCACGGCAGAATCATAGTGGAAAACGGCATGGGATTCGAGTTCATGCAGCCCGAGATGGGGGACGTTTTCGTTGAGGTATCGCGAGAAACAGCGATGCAACACGCCTTGGCAAACGGCATTTCTGTGGAAACCGCGGACAACGTTGCCGCAAATTCGGTTTTTCCCGCGCCCATAATCCACGCGCCGGCAAATAATGCGCGGTTTTATACTAGAATGTGGCAAAGTAATTTCCACGCAACAGCCAGCGACCCTCAATGGCCTTGGATGCGAGTTCGGGTACGCCACAACGCGAGCAACACTAATGTGCACGACATATTTACTGCCGGTAGAAGCTATTACGACACTTTGGTGACAAATTATTTGCCTATAAGACTGGAAAGAACAGGCAATCACACCCTAAGCGCCCAGTCGTTTAATTTCTTTTGGTGGGGCTATGGAAATGGTTTTGGTGGCACTACCACACGGACGATTGTGGGGGTGCAATTTCCCCGCCCTGTCGCCCCGCGGAATTTAGAAGTTAGTATAAACGGCACATCCGCGACCTTTGCATGGATAGCGCCTGCCCGTGCGGTCGGCTACCAAATTGAAGTGCTAAACGAATGGTACGAAAGACAGTTCATCAACCCAACTCTTACTCATGGTACTGTAAATAATCTTCGTCCTAATTTACGCCACTTCGTGCGAATTCGGGCGAGAAACTCACTGGGATATTACGGGGATTGGGGCTGTTGGTATGAGTTTAGGACGCCAAGTGCTCCGCCACCATTCGTATGGCCCGTGCCAAGCAGGCATCATAGCAATTCATTGTTTGGGTGGCGTGTTTTCACCGAAGGTGGAGATACACATTCTGGCTGGCACAACGGAATTGATATTAGCCATGGATGTGGGCGCACCGGGCGAGGAAACCACAGATGTGGTGAAGAATGCCGTGTGCCTATTGTTGCTATTGCCGACGGGGTGGTGACAACATCAAGTTCGAACTCTGGTTGGGGTAATTATGTTAAAATACGTCATACCCTCAATGGTCGTACATTTTATTCCCTTTATGCACACAACCACGCAAACATTGATGCACAAGGGCGAAGAATTTTAGAAGGTCAAGAAGTACGACAAGGTCAACAAATCGCGATTATGGGAAACACAGGAAACAGCACAGGACCTCATTTGCATTTTGAAATTCAATTGACTGCGTACGGTACTCGCATCAATCCATTGCCAAGATTTCACCCAAGCGATGACCGCAGGAATACTATAAATCACAACGCAATGTTTATGTGTTCGGTTCACGGCATTAACTGTACTGGTGCTGGTATTCACGGAGGACATCGTTTTGTGTTTAATCCAAACTTTAGATTACCATAGAAAAGGAGAAACATCATGAAAAAATTTACTTATATGTTTTTTGTAATAATTCTGGTTTTCCTTGTTTCTTGCACTTCTGACTTAAACGGAGGGTCGTACAACGACCCTCCAGTGGACAGCAATGAAAACGAAGTCCCGCCAAACAATGATATTACTACAGATAACGACGAAAACGACAAAAGAGATGAAACAATATTAGAATTACAGGAAAAAGTTTTGACATTACAATCGTCGATTTTACAAAAAGAAGAGAGAATCGTTTTATTTGAACAACAAATAGGGGAAGCTCTTTGGGAAAACCACAATGAAAGGTTCATCAGACATTTATTAAAAAATGCATATAGACTTCATCCAAATGGAATAACTCTTCCGTTAATTGAAGAATTTGTACTTGACGAAGAAATGTCTAGACAGTTTTACAGAAATAGAGAGTTTAGACATATATTTTCGCTAACTTCAGGTAACGTGAGTGAATTGGTGGAAGACCAGGATTATCTTTATAATTGGCGTTTGTCGGTTTCGACTTACCCAATTGTTGAGCCTGATATACCAACTGCACTTAGTCTTATTAAGCATTTTGACCTTGCTTTTGAAACAGTTCGCGAAGTTGAATTTTTGATTTATATGTTATCAACTACATTTGCTTATTTTCCTAACAATGAAACATTTTCTAACAATGAAACAAGGGAAAGCCACAACCCATATCTTCTTTTCACCTTTAATACCGAACGTATTCTTGACTTTTACAGCATTGACCCTGCTCGTCACGCTTCTGCTCGTGCTTGGCTGATAGAATGGCTTGCAGAAAACGAGCCGTATGCGTCATATTCGGCGTTTCGTGCGGCACATGGACTGGGTTAAGATATAGGGGAGCAGAATAACCAACACCTCCGCCCTTTGTATGTACAAGGGGCGGGGATTGTTTTCATCAAGCGGACGGCGGCTCGCTTTTTTGTTTGCAAAAAATCAAAAAAATAAACAAAAAATATGAAAACACCACTTGACATTCGCATTTTTTTATAATATACTAATTGTAGACAGATTGCAGGCGATGCATTCTACAAAAACACCTAAAGGAGCATTCATCATGAAAAAACTACTGTGCTGTTTTCTTGCCCTGGCTTTACTTATTCCCGCCCTTATCTCTTGCCGAGCGGTGCATTCGATAGAACCTGAATATGAGGCTGAGGATTCGTATAATGACGGTAAACTGCCATACGACGAAAACGAAAATGGCGACCCACCTTATAACGAAAACGACAGCGAGGCTGAAACCAAGGACGACCCACCCTTTGATATTACAACCATTCCCCCGGACGAAAATGGCTTTGTTTGGCTTGTGCCACCATTGTGTATAACTGTAAGTAGATGGTTTAGTTCAACCTGCCCGCTCCCTGGATTTGAAACATTAGGAATAACTGATTTGGTGCAATTAAGATATATTGACTGGAGATGTTGCTCTGATTGTGTGTTTAAGCAGCTTGGAAGTTTTTATGATAGGGTAGATTTTTTTATTGACACTTTCGGACATAACAACTTTGAATTTCTTATATTTCCACAAATATACTATTTTAATTACTCGTTAATTCACTCGGTGTCGATTTCCGGAGATTTAGCTGCAATTCCGTTGTGTGGTGAACGACTTGGAACAGTTTCGGCATGGGGTGTAGTTAATTCTGACGGCGAAATTAAGCTGCCTTTCATTTTTGACCACATTCAGTTTATTGCTGATGGCGTGGCATTTGTTCGCTTTCGGGGCGAAACCGGCATAATGCACATTACTCGCACCATCGAGCTTGGAGCGTTCGGCTCGGCTGACTTTACGACTGACGAAAATGGCTTTGTATGGATTGTGCCGCCGCAGTTTGATTATGAGTGGATTGTTCATGATGGTGATGTTAACATGTTAGGAGATGAACATAGGCAAATGGTTTGGGAACATGTTGGACAATATCAAAAGATAATCTGTTCAAACACGGGGCAACTAATTTTTGGTCATGGTATAGACGGTCGTTGCGGCAACTCGCGTATAGGATATGACCCCATCACCGGAAAAATAATTGTTTCGGCGCTTGGTTTTGACTATGACCCGGTTACACCTGAAGAGTTTGTTACAAGCCCTGAACTTGCTTGGAGGCAAATGCCAAATGTTTTCCGTGTTGAGTTGATTGACAGTACGCAAAGACAACCAAATCTGAATTATTACGGAGATGGGTTTATATTAACATGTGAAGCCTTTCTCGGCAAATTCGCACTTTTCCGTGGTGCGGCACAGTTGACTGACTTTGTGTACACTTCGGGAAACACCATATCCGGAGATAGTAGCAATGGCTATTTGGCAATGGAGCGTATTGACGATGGTATGTGGGGAATATACAACCCCCAAGGGGAAATTGTTATCCCGTTCATCTTTGAGCATATTGTTATGATTGGCGGAGGTCGTGCTTTCGTCCGCCAAAATGGACTGTACGGCATTATGCACATCGGTTTGTCTGTTAGATAAAAGCATGTGACTTTCAAGTCAGCTCATAGGGCAACCAAAACAACGTCATTGCGGGCTTGACCCGCAATCTCATCAGATAATATTATTTCATGAGATTGCGGGTCAAGCCCGCAATAGAGTTGTAACGAAATTAAATATCGTCTTATGAACAACTCCACTGAACGTCATTGCAAAGGCGGTTT
>WQSD01000049.1 GCA_009788105.1 Oscillospiraceae bacterium
GAGGACGGCTACGAAGAAGTGATGTTCCCGGCGGCATCTGTGCCACGGGGAACGGATTATGGCGTTCGCATTAGCGGTGACAGCATGGAGCCGGATATTCCCGATGGTTGCATTGTTTTCGTGAAGACTAAACCCGCTATCGAAAGCGGAAAAGTGGGCATTTTCTGTCTAAACGGGGACGGACTGTGCAAGCGCCTTGAAGTTGACCATGACCGCAGAGTTATTCGGCTAATTTCAGACAATGAAAAATACAAACCGAAGAAAATCCGCCCGGACGATGATTTACGAACGTATGGGGAGGTTTTGGGGTGGATTATGCAGTAATTATGGTTGTTACTTTCTTCTCTGCCATAGTTTTTCTTAAAGTGATATATTCGTGGGGGGTCATGGTGAACCAGTCCCTGGTTCAGCAATTGACAATGGACAATTGAGAATTGACAATTGAAGGTCAAGGGCGTAAGGGCAATAAAAAACACTTGTCCCTTGGCGGCAGATGAGCCTGTTATTGAGTTACTTCACCACGAAGTAGCGGTTACTTGTACATCCACCGTTCTCTCGGAAAGCCTTTTCTTTCCTCACATATCCAGCGTTCACCAGGTCTGATATTGCTCGCTTGACTGTGCTTCGTGAAAGGGATAAGTCTGCACAAATTCGCTTTATTCCCGGCCAGGCGGGTTCGCCAGCGTTACCGCTTCTATCGCAAAGATAAACATAGACCAGCTTCGCCCTGTTAGGAAGCTGGTCATCTTCATAAATATGGCTGTAGTATGGCATATTTCGTTCTCCTTCTCATGTTTTAAGTTTTTTACTGGTCTTGGTTCTGTCTTTGATTTTGACCTTCCGCCCCCCGCCTTTAATTGTCAACTGTCCATTGTCAATTGCGGGCTGGTTCTTTTCGATTGCATCTTCAATTTGAGATTTCGACACATAACTCGCCGCTCTCGCTCCATTTTGGGCTACGATATATGGCTTGTCCTCGTCAAATTTTATCCCCCACTTGAAGAATAGTTTTAGCTTTGCTACGAATGGATTTGCCCCTGTTTTCAGTACGATGAAATTGCCCTTTTTCATACTTTTCAGTTCGGCTGGGGTCATGAGGGGGCGTTCAATCATTTGCAGAGACTGGCTGGGGTCGTTTTTGCCACGGCTGACAGAGCCGGAGAGTGCCGTGCGACTACCCATCGCTTTGCTGATAATATCAGCACTTTCGCTCCCCGGAGCAAAGCCTCCAGCGATGGCCAGTTGGCAGTTATCCATGATAATCGCCGCCCCCTCGCGACCATAGTTTTTCTCTAACTGCTGGTGGGACTGAATGACCGCCACAATGNTCATTTTTCGTGAGCGGGAAGCGGAAAACATCATCTCCGCAGAGGCGATTGGTGGGAGCGTGCCAAACTCGTCCAAGTAGAACATGACACGGCTTGTCAGCTTGCCGCCGTTTGCGTCTGCCACAGACAAAATCTCACGATACAGTTGCTGAATGATGAGGCTGACCATAAAGAATTTGCCTGGGTCCTCCTCCGGCATTATGACGAAAATTGCACACTTTTCACGGCAAAATCGCTCTGCATCGATGGCTGTGTCGAAGCACAAGATTTGCTCTAATTCGCTATCTATGAACGCATTTAGACGGGAGAGTGCGGTGGACATTACGCTTTTCATACTCTCCCCGCCAGCGTTGAGAGCCGCTCCTGCAAGCCACCGAGCCTTGTGATTTTCCGGGAGCTTTTCCATAAGCTCTGTGAACTGGGTTTTGCCTGGTGTTTCGCTTGGTGCGAGCAGGTCTTGCACCAGCTTGAACACAGACACAATGTGCCGCTGTTCCGGCGGAGCAAATTCTGCAATCAAGAGGATTGACGCTGTCAAAAGCCCTTCTGCAGCGTCGTAGAAGAAAGAATTCTGCCCATAGTTACCGTCACCATCTGCCGCAATGATGGTCTTTGCGGTGATTTTTGCGTATTTTTCTGCTTTTGCTCGTGAGGCGATGTCTGTTGGGTTGGCGAGGTTCATATCCATGTATTTGTTCACCAAATTCAACAGATTGTTCCCGTCCGAACGAGTTGGATTTCGCAGGTCTATGACAGCCACATTGTAGCCGTAGAAATCACGAGCAATGCGACCGTAATGCCTTGCTACATCGCCCTTTGTGTCGGTTGATAGAAAGCTCATACCGCTTGCGCAGGCGTACTCGATGTTGGGGTATAAAAAGTATGCGGTCTTGCCACAACCCGCCGCCCCAATCATCATGCAATGAACATCTCCAGGGTCTACAATCGCAGTAGTACCAATGTTTTTGCTTGCACAATTGACAACGACACCTTGGGTTTGCGGGAGGCTTCTCCCCTTTCGCCATGCCTTTGGCTGGAACGGGACAGCTTTGTATGTGCGGCGAATTTCGCCTCGTGAAGCGAACCGTGCCGTCCCATGTTGCCCATCCCCCACCGTCTTGCTTTTGATGCCGTTTAAGCTGTACAGATTAGCAAGCAATGGTATTCCTCCAAACAAGAGAAATGCGATAACACCAACCAAAACAATCACATAGATATTGCTTTCCACGCCATTTTTCCTTCCTCATGTTTTTGCCCTTGACCTTCGCCCTTAATTGTCAATTCTCCATTGTCCATTGTCAATTGAACGAGCTCTTCATTCCAATCCTTTCCCCTCGGCAAAATCGCCGAAACCTCATCATATCCTTGTTCATGGAGCTTCGCCGCTATCCGCTCTGTAGCAAGCCTTCCTGCTTCGTCATTGTCCAAACAAACCACGACTTCTCGGAGGCGAGGATAGTCTTTCAGTCGCTGGAATAATGCGTGGTCTGCCACCGAGCAGAGAGTGATATGGCTGTCCTGCTCCCAGTCTTGCGAGTGCAGAGTGAGGTAGCTGAGCATATCAATCGGACTTTCGTACACATGAACGACCGCACTTTTCCCAATATGGGCAAAAGAAAAGGCAGCAACAGAACCTTCTTGGTTGGCTCTGAAACTACCGTCTTTTGATATTGTTGATTTTTTGTGAGCGTGGCGGGGAACGCCATCCTTGTCTGTGCCAACAAAAATCGCATTGTTGTACTGCGAGTCTTGATATATCAACTCTTTGTGGGCGAAATGATATATCACCTCCCGACTAATCCCACGCTGTTTGATGAGATATGCGTACACACGCCTCATGTTATCGTTTTTAGGCGGCAACACGAACGCTTTTTGTTCTTTTGGGGGTAATTGTGTGACAGGTGAAAATCCAACAGACTCTCCCAGTAAAAGCTGAACTGCCTCGGGATATGACAGCCCAAACTGCTCCCGAACGAACGTCGTGGCGTTGCCGCCTCGCTGCTCGTAGTGGTTGAAAAACATATTGCCACGCAACGTGACGTGGTGGTCTACCCACTCGTATTCGCTACCTGAGCGGCGAACTTTCTCGCCTCTGCTAATTAAAAAAGCCGCCAAATCTGTGCGACCCGCGGCTTGTTTTTGTTCTTCTGTTAGGTGGATGTATGGCATGGGGTTTCTCCGTTTCATGTTGTTTTTTATTCATACGAAAACAAATCCGTTATCGGCACTTCTAGTGCGTCTGCTAGTTTGCACATTGTTTCTAAGCGTGGATTTACACTATGCGCTTCAATTCGGTCAATTACACGAGAGGATATGCCTGCTTTCTCGCTTAATTTCTTAGCCGATAATCCTTTTTGTTTGCGAATTTTCGAAATATAAAATTTTAGTTGTTTCATTTTCTGCTCCATAGATTGATTTTCGATTAGTTTGTGTAAAAAAGAGAAGTTCAATGCAGAGCCTTTTGTGAACATTGTATTTATAGTTTGTAAAAATAAAAACAAGAAGGTGGAAGTTGTTGACATATTGCAAGGAAATGCGATATAATACAATTATAAAACTACGACTTTATAGTCGAATAATGCTCTCAAAGGATAAATCACCATGAAATCAACATATAAATCCAAGTCCCGCTTTCTCTCATTTTTTCTCGCCATAGTGATGATGCTTGGAACATTTTCCATGCTATCTTTCATAGATGAAGCTACTTCTCTCGGTGCTAATGTGGGTGTTAATTCGCCATCGAATGCGTTTATACCAACATCTTCAGACCCAAACGCCCCCCAGTTCGGCATCACCTTAGACCGCGCAGACTTTTACTTAACCGAAATCGGAGACAGCGTTCAGCTTAGTGCGTCGCTGTCCATACTTAACGCAAATGCACAGGAAATTACATGGTCAAGCTCGGACGAAACCATCATCACAGTAGACCAAAATGGCTTTATCACACCAGTTTATCCCGGCACGGCGACCATTACCGCCATGTCTGTTTTTGGCGTTTATGAGACTGTCCAAATTACTATTCCGCGCCCCCCTGTTACCTCTGTTGAAATCGGAAATCGCCCGGCGAATAACGAAATTATCGTTGATGCGCCAAGCCATCAGCTTACTGTCACAGTCCTGCCAACATTCGCCTACGACCGTGAGGTTGAGTGGGTTAGCTCCCACCCGCAATACGCCACCGTGTCGCCCACGGGACAGCTTGTTGCGGTCACCGCAGGGCAGACAACCATCACCGCTCGCACGCCAAACGGCACGTATGATAGCTTCCCACTTTCCGTCCGTTATCCGCTTCCTGCCAGCGTTGTCATCAACTATCGTCCGAGTGGGGATACCCTTGTCGTAGACCAAGTTCATGCATTAACCTCCACCGTTCTGCCGTCCAATGCTGTACCTCGAGAGGTGACATGGAGCAGTTCCAATCACGACATTGCCGTCATTTCTTCCACGGGAACAATTACCGCCATTGATGCCGGTACAACCACCATCACCGCGACCGTGGGAGGCATTGTTACAGATAGCTTCGAGCTTACTGTTCGCTGGCCATTTCCGCAAACTATCACCATAAACAACAGACCCGCAGGAGACCGCCTCATTGTGGGTCAAAGCCACACCCTCGGCAACATAATTCACCCGCCCGAAGCCCAACCTCGTGTGGTGGAGTGGAATAGCTCCAATACAGGTGTCGCCTCCATCAATCAGTACGGCACAATCACACCGATTTCCGCTGGTACGACAACGATTAGAGCTACTGTCATTGGTCATCCGAATGTTACGCAGTATTTCACCTTGCACGTAGATTGGCCTGCACCAACGCAGGTTGTTGTCAACAATCCACCCGGCGTCGCGCTAATCGCGGGAGGTTCGAATCATCACTTAACCGCAACCGTACATCCCCTTAATGCCCAACCTCGCACAGTTAGATGGTACAGCACAAACCCTGCTGTAGCAACGGTAAACGTGTATACTGGGGCTGTTACACCGAACGCTCAAGGCGACACAGTTATCATCGCTCGTGTGAACAATAATGTCTATGCAACTTTTGTGTTGAATGTTGTTTGGCCTGCGCCGAGTGGGGTTTATATTTGGAATTTGCCTGCTGGCAACAGTATGCTAATCGGAGAGCGGCGTAGCTTGCAAGGCTATGTGTTGACATCACAGGCACAACCACGCTGGATTGAATGGACTTCAAGTAACCCAGCAGTTGCAACAATTCATCCACAAACAGGCGAGATTCACGCAAGTAGGATACCTAACTTAACCCCTGTAACCGTAACGTTCACCGCAACTGCTTATGGCGTTAGCAATAGTGTTCAAATCACAATTCATCCACGCCAAGGTTGGGTGAGCAGTCAGCCCGGTCCGCAAGGTGCTGTTAATGTTCGTAGTAGCCCTGTTTTAAGCAATTTTAATCCCGATAATAGACTCCGTCATATTTTCAGAGGTTATATGATTTGGATTATTGCTGACGCAAATTATGATTGGTGGGGATTTCATGCAAGCCCGCAATATGTCCATAAAAACTACGTATCTCTGACCCCTCTAACGCCTTTGTCAGCCATTCTCCCGGCGGCACTTTACTCAATCTTTGATGCGTTAGATGTTGAAGAGCAAATGTCGGCGATGTTAAATTATTTGCCCAACGAATACCTCGTGCAGGTTGAAGTCTGCCGAACAGAAGTTACCCTTCCCATGTTCACCACAGACCGCTTGACAGCAACGGTTTCTCCAACGCCCCAATCCTATGGCTTGATAACTTGGAGTTCAGCCAACGCTGATGTCGCCAGCGTTACCGCAGACGGCACAGTTACGGCAAATATGCCCGGCACAGCAATGATTATCGGCACAATCGGGCCTCGAAGTTCTGTTGCAATAGCCACAGTCGGCACGTCGCTACCCCCATCAACCCTTGCTATCACTCATGATGTGGCGATTCCGCATCGCTTCGTCAGCCGCCGCCAGCCGATTTTGCTTGACACTACCATCACCTCAAATTACTACATAACCAGCGCCCGCGCGTTTATCGTTCGTGCAGAAACCGGTGCGGTTGTCCGCTCTGAAAGCACAAATTTCCTTGGTACGAAAGAGTTTCACCTTGCGAATAGCCCGGTCTGCCGCTTCCTCGGCATTCATTTCTTACCTAACGGCAACTTCTATTTCGTCCTTGAAGCCACAGACCAAATGGGAACACAGGAGCTACAACGCACCCCATTCCAAGTCCGCACCACAGACCCTATCGTGTGGGTGAATCCCCCTGCGATACCAACGGTTATCACCCACGGCGATGAGATAAATTTGCAGGGCTATCTCACCTCGTGGACTTATGTCACCAACGTCCGCAGTTATTTCATCAACCGTGATAATAACCAGCAACTGCAACAGTTTTCACAAGCTGTGACCGCCGGGCAAAATATTTTTCAGTTAGCAAGTTCAGTTATCTGCGAAAACGCCATTTTCGCCAATCTTTTGCCCGGTCGCTACACCTTTGTTATCCGTGGTAGCAACGATTACGGCGAAGATTTGGTGGTTCGCTACGTTCACTTTTTCGTTGTTCCACAAGCTCCCGCTAACCTCGCCGTCAGCGGCGTGAACCACGAGGGGGTCACTCTCACTTGGGATTCTGTTGTTGGAGCAACGAATTACCGCATTTACCACGGTGACGGCAGACTCGCCGGCGTGACCCAAGACACCAGCATCACCCTCCGTGGACTTGCGGAGAATACACCCTTCGTTTTTGTTGTTGTAGCAACATCCGCAGGAGGTGACTCTGCTCCCAGCAACCCTGCGAGCATTCACACCAACTACGCCCCTCCTCTGCCGCCGACTGGCTTGACTGTCCGCAGTACTACCGACACCACCGCAAGCCTTGAATGGATACCAAACCCCTTGGCAACACAAGGTTATCGCATTTACGCTAACGGCATTTTCCAAGGTTCAACCAATTCAGCTAACGAAACGACTTTCACCGTTACTGGGCTAAAATCAAACACTCAACACACCTTCACAATCGTTGCTGTAGGAACAGGTGGGGCTTCTCCCGCCAGCCCCACAGCCACCGCATGGACACTTCCATCCGCACCGACAGATGGGGGTGCTGTTGACGTTACCCATCATTCTTTACGCTTGACATGGCGCGCCAGTTATGGTATAATCATCGGGTATCGCATATACTTAAACGGCACGATTTTCGGCACAACCGCGGGCAATGTGACCCATCTTGACATTCGTGACCTTGCTCCGCACACCCACCACAACTTCACAATCGTGGCGGTTGGCGCGGGAGGATATTCGCTTCACAGCAACATTATCCCCGTGCAAACTCGCTCTCGTCCGCCGGAAAATCTTCGTCACAACAATGTGAACCACAACTCCGCAACCCTTATTTGGGATGCGGTTGACGGTGCGGTTTCCTACCGTGTTTACGATGCCAACGGCAGGCTTCTTGGAACAACATACGACACAAGTCTTGCGGTTAGCGGGCTGATTCCAAACAGCCAGCAACTGCTGACCGTTGTCGCCGTGGACACCTTCGGCAACCCATCGGGTCACAGTATACCAACGGTTTTCCACACCCTCGTTGGAGCGGTGACGAACCTTTTATCTACTGATGCGACCTCTAATTCTGCCCGCCTAACATGGCTTGCACCTCTCGGCGGGGCGACCGAATATCGCATTTATTTGAACGGAAATCTCATCTCAATCACCCAAAATCGCCACTTCGATTTAGACAGCCTTGCGCCCAACACCCAGCATACCTTTGCCGTTCGTGCTGTGGGCTTTACGGGGGATTCGCTACTCACCACTGAGGTGCAATTTTGGACTGCACCGCGTTATCCAAGCCCGATATATGCCCGCGATTTACGGCACAATTTCGTTGCTATCGAGTTCAGAAGTTCTGTCGGCGGTGCAAGCTACTACAGGCACTATTTGAACGGCAGATTCGTTGGTACAACGCAAAATGCGACTGGTGTTATGCGGTTTGATTTTACTGGCTTGCAAGAGAATACCCTGTATACTCTG
>WQSD01000050.1 GCA_009788105.1 Oscillospiraceae bacterium
ACTATGGGACCATGGCGGTGGGAGCATTGCCGGTTTTGGTCATGATGAGCATTTCGACGACGAGCTATCTCTGTTAGAACTGAACTATGCCTTGAAAAAATCAGTAAGTCCCCGCAGAAAACTGGAGTTTGTTGGATTTGATGCCTGTTTGATGGCGACGGTTGAGGTTGGTGTGGTTGTTTCGGATTACGCAAAATATCTTGTGGCGTCCCAAGACCTTGAGCCTGCCGAAGGCTGGGATTACGCCTTTCTCCGTGAAATTTCTGCCCGCCCCCATATAAACGGCGAAGCCCTTGGACGGCTTATTTGCGATTATTATATGAAATTTTTCTCCGAAAACGGCGACCACGACCACTATCTCACCATGTCGGTAATTGACGTGCAAAAACTTACCGAGGTGATGAAATCTTTGGGGACATTCGGAGCGCAAGGCAAAGAAAAAATTTCCGGCGGCGGACTTGCCGCTATTGCCGAAACGCGGAGCAAAACCATAGCTTTCGGAGGGTCATCATATCGTGACGCCAACTGCGATATGGTTGATATACGCGATATTTGCGAAGAGTTTCGCCCATACTTTATAGAATGCGCGGATATGCTGAAAACCAGTCTTTATGGTGCGGTTGTGCATAATGTGCATAACGCAGAACACGACCTTGGCGGGCTGTCGGTGTACTTCGTTTATCACGGGGCAAGACAGGCACAGGCAAACCTTGATATTTACAGCGAGCTATATATGAGTGCAGATTATACCAACTTCCTTTTTGCTTTTGCCGATGGGGTGAGAGCAAGAGGAGGCACACTACGAGGGATTTTATCAGACTTTTTTTCACGTTCGACTCGAAGCACCGGTGAAACTATCATAGATGGAAAAACTTTTGTCTGTTCCCCTGTGCTGTACAAAGAGGAGCATGGCGAAATGTGTGTGGTGGGTAATATTCATCATCAAAATTCAGAAGGCGGCGTGGCTTGGCTTGCTGTTGAGGACTGCCCTCTTATTTCTACAAAAATTTCGGGTAGCACGAATACAGAAGTGCATTCTGTGCAGGTGCGGCATAACGATAAAACGGGCGAAATGTTGATTAAGATTGAAAAAAGTGATGATGCCATGCCAAATGCGAAGATTTTAGGAATTCGATACGATTGCACTCCCATGAAACGCAAGGGGCTATTTCAATTAAAGCGCGGAGATAAACTGGAGCTTTTAGAGCCAGACGGCAATAGCAGGACTTTTCAGTTTACCATAGAGAAAAGTATCAAACTGGAGTATATAACCTCTATTGGTTATGTGGAAGGGTGTTGTGTGGCGGATATGTATGGGGACAAGTATTTTTGTAAATCTTGAAAGAATGCGAGTAAAAGGGTTGGCATAAAGCCAACAGTACCCTTCGTTTAATCGCGCGCATTCGGGGCAGTTATTTTCGCTTACGGGGAAATGAATTCCCCTTCATGCCTGTCATTCACTCGCCAACAGTACCCTTCGTTTAATCGCGCGCATTCGGGGCAGTTATTTTTCGCTTACGGGGAAATGAATTCCCCTTCATGCGAAAATAACTGCCCCTCAGTGCTGATATTTCATTTCTGAAAAAAATGCAGTATTGGTGATTTGAAAGTAAAAAGGGTTCGCACAAAGCAAACCCTGATTTATTCGTGTCGCGTTGCGACGTTCGCTCACGCACTACGGACTGCTCCATTTCCGAAAAAAAGCGTAAAGGACAACGCTTTCTTTTCAGAAATTACGCTGTCCTTCGGCGCTTACTAAAAACGCTTGGTGGGGATACACGAATTCGAATCATGGACCTCTTGCATGTCAAAGATTTCGCTGTGCGAAATATCGTTGATGCAAAGCGTTATTTTCAATTCGTAGCTTTGAAAATGACTCTATCAATTAAAGGCAGACATAACATCTCCCATTAAACTTGCGGGAGTATTATCCACTACATGTGAGTAGATATTCAACGTTATGTCCACCTTGGCGTGTCCCGCAAGATACTGCACTTTTTTAATGTTTACCCCAGCCATTATTAGGTTGGTGATATACGTGTGCCGCAGGATGTGTGGCGTTACTTTGAAATCAATGCTCCGCTCCACACCGTGCGAAGTGACAGACTGTGATTCACCCTCTTTCAGCATTCGACGCGTGACATTTGCCCACATATTTTTGAACGCCGTGTACGTGTACATTTTGCCGTCTCTATTGCAGATGACGAAATCTGAACTGCGTTCAATGTTTAATAAGTAGTCTACCAACACAGGAGGGATAGGGATGTCCCGTTTGGCGGCATTGCTTTTCAACTTGTCCGATAATACTGGTCGGACGTTATCCTCGAAAATCAACGTCCTGCGTACCTGTATGTGGGGGGTGAACCCGAAATGCACGCAGTCCCATTTTAGCCCCAGTATTTCTTCCCTTCTCATGCCTGTGTAAAGCCCCAACATAATAAACAGGTGTGCGGAAGTACCTTCCACCGCATTCAAAAGCACTTGTGACTGTTCTGCGGTCAAGGGTGTTTTTTCTTTTGCTTTATATCCTTTAGCTTTCAAGGTGTTGCAGGGCGAACGCTGGATAATTCTATTTTCTTCTGCCGCTCCAAAAATTCGTTTTAATGTCGAGACCACTTTAATTTGCGATGACTGCGACATATCTTTCATACCAACGAGAATGGCACACACATCATCCGGAGTGACGTTTTTCATCTTTTTGTCGCCTATGTGCGGACAAATATGCTTGTTAATGGCGTTCCTCAAATCAAAACACCTTGCGGCGGACAATTCGGCGGTATTTAACTTGTACCATCGCTGTGCATACTCCGCAACCGTCATATTGTCGTGGATTGCGACACCTTCTTCGTAGAGCCACATATATTCTTTATATTTCCGCTCCAGTTTCTTTTTGTCACGGTCGTATAGGGATGTGTAGCCCCCGCCAAGTTTCTTCACTTGCTTACGGTAGATGTCTTTGCTCTCGATGTATTGACACTGGAATGCTTGTTTGGGCATTATTGCGCCTCAAAGATTTCAATCGCGCCAGCGTGGCGTGTTTCAATAATAAACCTTCCGTTTCGTACCCATCCTTGTTCGCCCATCATGGGGAAATTGTCAAACGCAGTATTGAGTGCTGAAACGGAAGAAAATTCATAAATCGCAACTTTTTGACCTCCGTCTACCAGCCGTCCGCCAATGTAAAAAAGCACACCCTCGGTCGCCCCTATTAGTTGGAACCGCGGAGTATTTTCGTCGAACAATTCGTATTCGGCTCTTATAGCCTCAACGAAATCTTCGAGAGACGCGCTATCGTTGCCACAGCCCACCAGTAGCGACACACCCATTATAAACGCCAACCCTGCAATTAAAACTCTTTTCATAACTTTTCTCCTTGCCCGCTTTGCGGGTCTTTTTTTATTTTATCCTACTCACCGAAACAACTGCCCTGCCGATAACGGTTACTTGGTCAAGTATCGGACCAACATAAACCAAAGGCGGGTATGCGGGGTTTTCACTTGATAGGGTCAAAATGCCTTTTTCGGCATCGTAATGGACACGTTTAAGCGTGTATTCGTCATCTATGCAGACCGCCGCAACTTGTCCGTTGTCCACCATTGGCTGTTCTTTGATAAGTACAAAATCACCGGGTTTAATGCCTATCCCTATCATGCTATCGCCCCTGATTTTGAAACTAAAGTCTGCGTCAACATCACAACCAACGTCTATGTAGTCGCTGTCACCATCACCCCCATAGATAGGCTTTCCCGCCGCTATATGTCCCAGTATTGGTATGCGGTGGCGTTTGATTGGGACAATATCCCCTTGGTTTTTCAGTAGCCTTGCGGTGTGCGGTGTCGGGTCGTCTGTTTTGAGTAACAGATAGTCCGCCGACACTTCAAAGTAATCAGATAGCTTGATTACTGCCCCGTAGGACGGTTTGCTCCTATCCATTTTCCAATCAGTAAAATTTCCCTGCGCTACACCTATTGCTACAGCAACAGATTTTTGGTTTATTCCTCTTTCTTTTGCTAATCTTAGTACGCGGTCGATAGTTCTTTCAACAGTCATTTTCACCTCTTTATAAATTTATTTTTGTAAAGTTGTTGACAAAATACTTATTAAGTAGTATAATAGATATACCACAGTTCAAAGTTAGGTGGGGGAATGCGCCCCCACCGTCACCTTGCCTTATTTGTTTTCCATAACCCCGTTGCAACAAGATTACGCTTGCTCGGTTAGTTTTTAGTCCGGACACACCGGTATTCCATCAAGCCTACACCAAACCTTTTTTTACGTGGTCTGTTCCACGATATGGTGTACTTTTGCAATAATGCGTAGCTCCGCATTGAGCTACTTCTTTGGCGAGGCGTCTCACTTCGGCAGTTAAGGTTCTGCTCTGTTTATGCTCTACGCATCGACTTTATATGGACAGAGCAAAATCAAAAGTGCTTTCAAAGTAAGCACCTCCTTTCTTGCTCATTAGAGCCTTAAATGTTGAGTGTTGGCTTTGGACTGTGGCTGTTAAAATAAAATTTAGGAGTAAATCATGAATGAACTTGAAAAATACACAACAGAGGAACTGGTGAACGAAATCAAGGGTCGAAGCGATATATCTTTTTATCTCGGTAGAGAGGCATACGACCCAAGCGGTGAGCTTGCACACCAACTTGAAATGGTTAAAAACCTAAGTTCAGAAATGATGGAATGCTTCCACTCACGGGAGCGCACTATACGTTACTTTTGGGGTGCTGTGGTGGGATTGGTTATTCCTTTAGCCATATCCGTTCCTCTTACGATGTTCATCTTGTCAATAATACGGTGATTAAGGATACGGCTATTGGTAAAACCAAGCTGTGGCACAACAACATAAAGACACTGTGTCTTAAATGCTCTTCATAGTCGTGCATATATTTCATTTTTATTCATTCTAATCACCTTAAAAATAAAAGTTAGGAGGTTACATCATGCCAATAACAAACACTTATACCGAACTTGGCGAGCTTTCAAAAAAATACGTTAGGGAAGCCTTTGAACGCTATTTGAATACTGTAAATGATGCCGAGGAATTACTCAAGATGGCTTTTGAAGTTGATAAAAAAATTAGCTACTACAAGGAGAAAAACGGAGATTATTCAAGCACCTTTGGTAAAGATAGAAATGCTTACCGAGATGAAGTTTAATAACTACTCTCCTTCTGTTTTGACGCAAGGCTTTGTGTGTGTTTGATAAAAATAAAATTTAGGAGGTCAACATGGGATATTCAATCCTTGACGCTTTATGTGCTGTTGAAGTACTTGAAGAGCGTGTACAAGGCATCGCATCTTTTACGAAGTTTTTATTGGCGATAGAACTTCGTGCGGATAAAACTAACGATGTAGCGGTTAAAAAGCAAATCGAAGAAATAGAAAAATTTATTTGGAGAGAGTTGTCGAAAGAAATTGACCCCGACCGAAATGATTTTTCCTAATCACCCACGATTAACTTTACCGCAATGCTTTTCACAACCTCAAAAGCAACATTTCCGCCCAATTTAAGTAGTCTATTTTTAGTTTTATTCCAAATCTTGTCGTTTCGTATTGTATTTAGGTATTCATGTCCTGAGAATGTAATGCGTTTGATAATGTGGAATTTATAAGGAGCGTTTAGTACAGGTACATCTATTGCCTCGATAAATTGGGAATCCATAAGCAAGTCAATATAGTACGACACCGTTTCCGGTGCAATGTTTTCACATGATAAATCCTCGTCCGTTAATTTTGGGTGGTTTTCGTTTTCTTCAATGCGAAAAAGTATTGTGCGAATAACATCGTGGTTCATACTGTTTCACCTTTCCAACACCGCTTCGGCGGTGTTTTTCTTTTTGTATCAATATATTTTGTTGTGTTCACAAACTGTTTACAAATAAAATGCTTAAAAAGTATTGACAAACTACTTAATAAGTATTATACTATATTCAGCCTTGACAAAAGTCACGGCAACGGCGAACTTTAATCCAAAGCTAAACAGATTCCAGTAGTGGAGGGCGTGGCGGTGGACAAGCTCGGCGTTAATCCGAAAAGAACTGCAGCTTTTTGGGTTTGTTGACTGGGGGTTTTGATGTAAATGGTGTCGTAACTATATTATATCTTAAAACCCCCTAAAAGTCAACAGTAAAAGTGACTTCGGTCAAAAAAATTAAAAGAGGTGTTTAAGATGAAAAACTATATCATTGTTGCAAAACGCACTGACGGCACTATTATGACTGCCACAGTGACTGAACAGAATGAAGTTAAAGCCATACGCGATTTCAAAGAGATTTATCGTCACGGAATCCGTGAAGGTCTTGTTGTTATCGGAGCTGTGGAAGATACAACTGCGCCTATCATTTGCGGAAAGGAGACACCTTAATGGAAACTAAAATTAAAATCGAACTAACTAAAAAAGAGTGGACTTCAATCGGCAAGTTCGTTTCGAACCATATCGGAAAATCGTTTGAAGTACTACCGCTAATTTATTTGATAGACGCACTTGTAAAAAGTGGAATTGACACAAAGGAGATGAAGTGATGTTGAAAAACAACCTTAAAAAAATGCGAGAGGCTAAAAATCTCTCATCAGCTGAATTGGCTGAAATGTGCGGCATAGATGATTCATATATCCGGCACATGGAAATCGGCTCTAAAATACCCTCGCTGTCTATGTTGCTTGTGCTGGCAGAGATGCTTGAGTGTTCAACCGACTACTTGCTGAAAGGAGACACCGATGAACCTACTGACCCTTAAAGAAGCGGCTGAAAAGATACGTGTGGGGTATTCCACGATTTACAGACTGGTTGCCCAAGAAGGGCAAATTCCGCACGTACGTATCGGTAAGAAAATCCTGGTTAAAGAAACCGACCTTGAGGATTTCATAAAGAGCAGCACCACTAAGGTAGTTCCATGTGTTCCTGCAGGCGTGACGAGGTTCAAGTACATTCCAGGAATGAAAGTCGTGTAATAAAAAGAAAGGAGGTGTAAATATGCACACTAATGTTTATGCGGGTAGAAAAATCCGCAAGAAAAGCGGTTTCACGAAACCTGGGTTTTCGCGGTCTGATGCCCGCCAAATGCCAACCTGTCAATATTGCGAAAGCACGATAGGTTGGGGCGAGAAATGCGACTGTAAAAAATCTGAAAGCAAAGAGGGCAAGACCGATGAAAAAGCTATTTGACCTTTTAGCGGGTATCGCAATGGCAGTAGGTTTTATTCTCATATTAGGAGCGGCGGGGGTGGCAGACAATGGCTACGGTTTGTCATTCGGTGGAGTACTGCGCACTGCTAACTGGGGCTTGCGCCTTATGACAGCAGGCGGCGTATATTTTGCCGCCCCTGTGCTACTCGATAAACTGTTTCGCACATTGGACAAAATTCAAAAACACAAACAAAAATAACAAAACAAAAGGAGTTTTACCCATGATTGAAATCACCCTTAAAGGCAACACGCTTGTCGAAGTAATCAGCCAAATGATTACGCTTGTAAACCAAACACAAACACTATCCGAGTCGGCAACCTTGGCTAAACCACCAGTGCCTGCACCCGCCCACCCTATCGTGGCGGGCACTGCACCGAATGTGGGTGTCCCGCCAACTGCTCCCTCATCACCACAGGCTATTGCGACACCGCCGCCTATGCCGACCACCCCTCCAGTTGGTAGCGTCCCTGTGTCTGCCCCGCAGTTCACCTTGGAGCAGATAATGCAAGCTGGTGCGTTCGTGTCGCAAAACGGCAAGCAGTCGGAGGCTTTGGCGGTGCTGCAGAAGCACGGCGTTCAAGCCCTGAATCAGCTACCGCTTGACAAGTACGCTGAAGTTGCAGCCGACCTACGTGCGCTGGGCGCACAGATATAGAGGTGTGACATGGAAAAAGCAACAAACTACAAAGACACCTTCACCATCTTAACCTCTGCTCGAGTTACCGGTACTAAAGGGGTGTTGCGAGTGCGTCCTCGTACCTATGATATGCTTGCGGAAGTTAGCCAAGAAACCGGGGTGAGCATAAGCCGTCTTGTTGACCAATGTGTGGCTTTCGCACTCGAAAGATGGGAGGGCAACGAAGATGAGTAACGCACACGCACTTTTATCTGCCTCGTCAGCGAATCGATGGATGCATTGCACTGCCGCCCCGCGTTTTGAAGAGCAGTTTCCCGACAGCACATCGGAGTACGCTGAGGCGGGAACGCTAGCACACTCCGTCTGCGAGATTAAGGCTCGCAGAA
>WQSD01000051.1 GCA_009788105.1 Oscillospiraceae bacterium
AGTTACCGAAACTTTTCCTTTGCCCCCTTCGCTCTGCGAGGGGGGATGTCCCGCAGGGACAGGGGGGAGTGCGTATCGCATAGCACTTGTAGAGGCAAAGTTCGCCCGAAAGCCCCCCGTCAGGCTACGCTATCAACAATCAAATTAAATCGCACGGATTAAAACCATGAAACTAACCCTATCCGGTCCGCTCAGCATCAATATCGCCCAATCCCTGTGCCAGCTGTACTTTCCCACAGAAAAGTTCGGCAACTCCGCCACGACTGACCCGTCGGCGAGCTTTGACATAGCCGAAGTGGAGGGTGAAATTCGTGCGGTGGTGGGCATTTCCCATGGCGGGAAGAGTGCCACCGCACAGGCGACATTCCCCATCTCCCCCCTATACACCCACAAAGCCAGCGTGCGAATTGCCTCGGGCAAAGCATTCCTCGCCGCCGCGCAGCAGCTGTTTGGCTTTGCGCCCCCGTGGGGGATGCTGACAGGCATTCGCAGTAGCAAGGTAGCCCTTGACCTGCTCGCCCGCACAAGCTGTGAGGGGGAAACTCGGCGGCGACTTGAGGCAGACTACCACGTCACCACCCACAAAGCCGACCTGCTAATGCAGACTGCCCTCCACGAAATGCAAGTGCTGCACCGCCACGGCGAGGACACCTGCGCCCTGTATGTGTCGGTGCCATTCTGCCCCACGCGGTGCAGTTATTGCTCCTTCGTGTCCTACGCCACCCCGCGTCTGCTCTCCCTGCTGCCCGAATATTTGGTGCGGCTGGAGGAGGACATTGCTCGCATGGGTGAGGTTATCCGTCGGCGTGGCAAGCGGGTGTCCAGCGTGTACATTGGGGGCGGCACACCGGGGATTTTGACCGCCGAACAGCTTGCTCGCCTGCTACGCTCCATCAGGGCGGTCGCTCCCGATACTGCCGAACTCACCCTTGAGGCGGGGCGACCTGACACCATCACAGCGGAAAAGATGCGCGCTGCACGAGAGGGCGGGGCGACACGGGTATGCGTAAATCCGCAGAGTACCAACGATGACACCCTGCGGCGTATTGGGCGAAGTCACACCGCCGCCGACTTTTTCCGTGCCATGGAAATCGTCCGCGAAGCGGGAATTGCCAGCGTGAACGCCGACATAATTGCAGGCTTGCCGGGAGAGGATTCGGCAACATTCCGTCAAACGGTGGCAGATGTGCTGTCCACCCGCCCCCACAGCGTGACGGTGCATACATTCTGCGTGAAGAAAGCCTCCTATGAAGCGGAGCGTGAGCAAAACCTCCAAGCCGCCGCACAGCAGGTGGCGAAATGTGTGGACTATGCGAGGGAAACCCTTGTGGCAGAGGGGCTTATGCCCTACTATATGTACCGCCAGAAAAAGACGGCGGGCAACCTGGAGAACGTGGGGTTCGCCCTGGCGGGGCATGACTGTGCGTACAACGCCATCATCATGTCAGACGCGCGGGAGATATACGCGGTGGGCGCGGGCGCGGTGACGAAAACCCTTGAGGACGGCGTGGTCAAACGGCAGTTCATGCCGAAATATCCGTATGAGTATTTGGGAGGAAAGTAGATGGAGTTATTTATTAAAAATCTGTGGGGCTATGATTGGAGCGGCGGAATTCAAAAATCATATAAATTTACCACGGGGGTATATGCCTTGGTAGGGCAATCAGGTGATGACCCATCGTTAGTAACTACTTACATGGGACACCCATGCCTTAAAAAACTTCTTTTATTACAAGAATTGCAAAAAGATTATACAGAGTTTTATATTGATGGGAAGGCGGCGTCATTACAAGAGGTTAGAAGTATTTCTTGCCTTTTGGGTAGATGGAATACAGCGAGCAAAAAATCGGCGCATCACCAAATAACTAAAGCAATAAAAAATGGAACATCAAAATATTCATTGGAAGAATATAAAGAATATTTTCTCTTAGACGAGAGAATGTATCGTCCAATACGGTTCTCTGGCAATCAAGGAGACCATGCTTCAATGGCAATTGGTATGGCACAGGGAAAGAAAGTGTTTTGTGCACCTTGGCAACCACATTTTTACCCTCATATGTCACCAATGATAATTTCGCTTTATCGAGATGCCATTATAGACCATGGGGGGATTTTGTTGTTACCGACAGATAACGCTCTCCTTATCAAAGATTTGGTAGACGACGTTATTGATATGCGCCATCCGTATGAAGATAGGATAATGGAGGACATGGGGTTGGGTAACAAATTGAACAATAAAGAAATATTTGAAAGAAACAAACGATTATGAAAGCAAAAAAGAGGACAAACATGACCATCCGACCAATGACAATCACAGACTATGACAATTGCTACAGAATCCGCCCCGCCCCTGTTCACGCTACCTCTACCGCCTTCCCTGCCGACTTTTCAACAATGCACCTGTTACAACCTATAAGTCTATCAAAACTATCATAGAAGTAGCTGCCAGCTTCTTTGTCGCAAATCGGACATATGGGCAGACGACATTCTACAAGGCAGGACAAGCACCCGTCACAAGTGATTACATCTTTTTTGCAAATTTGGTTTTTCATAAAATTCTCCTTTTAAGGCAAGTTTTATTTATTATATAACATTAAAGGCAATTTGTCAAGAGTTTTTTCAACATTTTTCTACTTTTAAGGCAATTTTTTTATTTTAATATTTTAAGGAAAGGTATATTATGCAAAATTTCGCTAAAAGATTTCGTCAACTTCGCAAAGAAAAAAGACTTACGCAAGAACAGCTAATCGCCGATTTTAACCAAAAATACAATTATCAATACGCCTCTTCTACTGCGTCAAAATATGAAACAAGCAAACGCACACCAGAACTTGGTGCGTTGCAAGATTTCGCAAAGTACTTTGAGGTGTCGGTTTCCTATCTTCTTGGGGAATCGGAAATTCGCAATGCCGCAGGTGCTCTTGGAGAGGAAAATTTTATTTTTATTGCAGGGAAAAATGGCATACGGCGAAAATATCCTGTGCCCGCTGATAAGGTGGAAAGATTTAGGCAGCTACTTGAAGCCGGTTTTCCTGAACTTTTACAGGATTTTGACGACAAATAGCACTCATGACAATAATTATACCTATTACGGCAGATACAAAAACACCCGCGAAGCTGCATGGAGCATAATCCTTGAACATGGCATCACCACTCTGCCCATTCCCGTTACCGGTCTTGCCGTGGCGATGGGAGTTTTTGTTATTTCTTATGAAAAAGCGGATTCTATAATAGATTTTTGGGGATTTCGCCGTTGGCAAAACTCTTCGGATGCTTTTACCGCCAAAATCGACGGAAAGTGGTTTGTATTTTTTGACGATACCATTCCTGATTCAGCAATTAGGTTCGCCATTGCTCACGAGCTTGCCCATTATCTTCTCGGACATGAGAAGAAAACGGAAATTCATCCACAGGAAACGAAACTTGCCTTGGCGGCAAATTCTGCTGTGGTATTCTTGCGAAGCAACACCCCACGAAAGGACTGGTTAGAGTCCGAAGCTGACACTTTTGCTCGCCGTCTGCTTGCTCCTGCTTGTGTTTTGTGGGCATTAGACATACATCACCCCCAAGACATAGCTGACCTTTGTGGCATTCCTTTGCGGGAGGCAGTACATCGTGCTAAACGAATGAAAATATTACATGAGCGAAAAAAATTTCTTTCCAGCGATACAGAGCAAAAAGTGTACGCACAGTTTTTACCGTTCATACATAAACAAAAAGGGAGCATTTAGCTCCCTTTCGTTTGTTCTTACTCAGCAGGCATAGCCGCACGTAATTCGTTTAGCCTTGCCGCCGCCCGCGGGGTTGCACTGGTGATTGGGAATGCACTTTCGTACTCTCGTCCGCTGGACATTCCTCTTGCACGAATAACACCGTAGTGAACAAATCCCTGCTGGTAGCTGTTTGCGGCAAAGTCACAGCAACACCACCACCCATCAACTCTGTAAACACTTAACCAAACAGAGGCAGGCAGCCCTCTCACCTCTTCACGTAGTATCTCGTACACTTCGCGGATTTGACTGGATTCTAATGCAGGCAAAAATATTTGCTCTTCTGACTCGTCGCACCAGCGCCACTCGCTGTTCATCCAAAAATGCTCCGGATTTGCAGGTAGGTTCAAATAAGCATTTTGAAATTCTTCACTTCTTGCCATCGAATCGTGTATGGAATTTCTGTGTGCTGTGATTGGCACAAGTCTGCGTTGCACATCCCTGCCGTCCACTGTGAATGTCACAAGTACATCATTTCCACGCCACCTGTATCTGCTTTCATTGCCGTAACGATAATGGGACCGCAAATTTTCATGCCAGCTCCTGCCCCTGTTGCCGATACGATTGGCGGCGGTATATTCATCCAGAGAGGCAACAAGAACGGCTATTAACTCGCTGTCTGTAAGGGAAATATCTACTGCTTGCAACTCTGAATACGAAGGCAAGTGTCCCCATCGTTGATTTGGGAAACGGACAGACACAGCCGTCACGTTTTCCGTGGTAATGTTGCGGTCAAGAATAATGTTGCGTGAAATGGTCATCGCCCCCATGCTACCCACATTCAGCAGAGCAACCACCGCAAGTCCAATCGCCAGTCCACGCCATTCACGCCCTTTGGGGAAGCGGCGAAGGCTGATGGCTTCGTACACCAAAACGGCAAAAATTGCACCTCCGATTGAGCCTACTACAGTTGCAATTGTTTCTGCCCCGGTCATGTTCCATGTACCGAAAATCACCGGGAACAAAAATGGAGCAGTTATTGCAAAGGCGATGACTATACGAATAATGCTTTGGGACACCGGGTTTGCTCCTGCAAAGCCCGCTTGCTCGCTACGCCGCCGCTTAAAGATAAACAACGCTCCGCCAAAATACAATAGTGCAAGGGTGGCGGTGTACAAAATTGACGGCCACGGCTGTGTTTGCCAGCTGTTGCCTCCGTGATCAACAAGAGAACTGATGATAATATTCAAGCTGTGATTGCCGAATATACCGAAATTCACTCCGCTGACAACCCATACAATTTCCGAGAAAAACAATATTACCAGGGCGAACAATGCTCGTGGCACAAACAAAATCATTGCTGTAAGCATAATTGTTGAGAACGTTGTCCCTGTAGATGCCATTGCAATAAGGGTCGCCGCCATAACAAGCAACACCGCCGCAGTCAACCCAACAAGATTACGCAAGATGGGATACATGTTTATCATTGATATATGGGGACTTGTAGAAAAAATCGCACTTGACAGAAGTGTACTGCCCCAAATTATCGGAACAATCCATGTAAGAATCGCTGTCAGTTTTGACAGGAAAATGCTTTCCCGTTTGTGAGGTGCGGCGTGAAAAAAGTCGCTACCTGCACGGTCGTGCAAAAAGCCAAACAAATGAAGGCACATCAAAGGAGCAACTCCTAAAGCTAAATGGGCAAAAATGCTTACATCAGACCAACCAATAGGAGCATATACTCTAAAGCCGATTTGGGAATTTGCAATGCTGCTTATATGCAGTAAAGGCAATCCTGTGCTTAAAACTGTCGCAAGAATGGCATATGTAAGACCTATGGGCATTGCTTTTCGCAATCCCGCTTTGTATAATGAAAAATTAAACATTATTCAGTTACCTCCAAATCGAAAGCATAGCCAAGGGCTTGCATTTCGTGAATAAATACTTCCTCAAGGGAAAGGGGCAGGATGTCGAGTAGCACCGGGTTCATGGCGCGTAGCTTGCTGCCCATTTGCTCTCGGTCGCCACGGACGATAAAGGTGGACACGCTTCCCCGCTTGTTAAAGTCACGCAGCTCCATGTCCTCGAATCTGGTGCTGTCGTACTCGTCGCTGAATGCAATTTGCACCTTAAAGCTGGTGGTTTGCAAGTCCTGCACGTCCGACTCAAACACCACGCCGCCCATATGCAGCAGGGCAAGTTGGTCGCAGGTGTCCTCGAGCTCCCGCAGGCTGTGAGAGGTGAGGATAACTGTGGTTTGCCGCTCGATTACGTCCTCGGCGATAAGGTTTTTCACCATATTCCGCACAACCGGGTCAAGTCCGTCGAATGTTTCGTCAAAAAAGATGTAGTCTGGGCGGGTGGCAAGTGCGAGAATGGTCGCCGCCTGCCGCCGCATCCCCTTGGAAAAGCCTCCTGTGGGCTTTTTCGGGTCAAGGTGCAAGCGGGACGCCATTGTGGTGAAGTAGGCGCGGTCGAACTTTGCGTACACATTGGCGTACAAGTCTGCCATGCGGTTCATGCTTGCCCCGCCGGGAAAGTACAGGTCGTCCGGCACGAATGTAATTTTCGCTTTGGTTTTAGGGTTTTCGTAAACCGGCTGTCCGTCCACGGTTATCTCCCCGTTGTCCGGGCGATAAATCCCGGTTATCAGTCGCAGAAAGGTGCTCTTCCCTGCTCCGTTTGACCCGATTAGCCCGTAGATACAGCCTTTTGGAATGGTGCAATTCATGTCTTTTACGGCAGCTTTTGTGCCGAATGTTTTTGTTACGTTTTGTGCAACTATCATGTTGTTTCCTCCGTGTGGAATTTGATTAAGGTCGCAGGGCGTTGCCCCGCACCCCGCAAGTTTTTTGAAAAAAACTTGACTAAAAACTTTAATTAAAGTTTTTGAAGGTGTCGGAAACTTTTTTCAAAAAGTTTCTGACGATTTTGACCTTTGGCTCTTGACCAGGCTCTTGACCTGGCTCTTGACTTTGACCTACTGCCTGCGAACTTCTTCGATTATTTCGTCCAAGGTCAGCCCGCAGACTACAAGCTCGGCAACAAGGGTTCGCAGTTGTGCAAGACATTCTTCCCTTCGCCGCGAGGCAAGAAGATTTCGGCTACCCGTGGTCACGAACGCCCCTCTCCCGGGAGCGGTCACGATTAGCCCCGCCCGCTCAAGCTCGGTGTATGCACGCTGAACAGTGTTGGGGTTCACCCCAAGTTGCACGGACAGGCTTCGCACCGAGGGCAGTTTTTCCTCCGGCGGGAGCAACCCCGCAAGGATATACCGCTCCGCCTGATGCAAAATCTGTTCGTACACAGCCACTCGTGACTGATTATCAATTTGAAACATTAACGCCCTCACTCTCTGTATTAGTTGTGTTAATACAGTTATATCATATTTGAAATCGTTTGTCAAGTGTTTTTTGAAATTTTTTTATTTTTTTATTCTACCAACAGCTACTCAGCTCAAAGTGGCGATTTTAGCGACTTTATGCGTATTTTTCGACTTTGCAAAACGGCAAAAAATCGTGATAATAAAAAAAATAAAAAAAAAATTAAAAAAGTTGTTGACAAACTCGTCAGACTATGCTATAATCTTACTTGTCGCAGAAATTGTGACTTTGGGGGAGCATAGCTCAGCTGGGAGAGCACACGCCTTACAAGCGTGGGGTCACAGGTTCGATCCCTGTTGCTCCCACCAAAAACATACCAACAGTTCGGTCATACGACCGAATTGTGGCCTGTTAGCTCAGTTGGTTAGAGCGCTAGCCTGTCACGCTAGAGGTCGAGGGTTCGAGTCCCTTACAGGTCGCCATGCACTATTAGTGCATAAATATATGGGCGGTTTTTCCGCCCATATATTTAACAATGTCTAACTTTTTGCAATGTACAAGTTATGCCTCTGTAGCTCAGTTGGTAGAGCAGTAGACTGAAAATCTACGTGTCGGTGGTTCGATTCCGCTCGGAGGCACCACTTTCCTTTAGTAAGTACCAAAGGGCGGCGTTGTATCCGAATAAAAGCGTGACTTTTGCGCTTTTTTCGGTAACATAGCAGTATGTAGTGTGTGAACGGAAGCCAACAGGTGCTGACAAAATAATCATGCGGATGTAGCTCATTTGGTAGAGCGCGACCTTGCCAAGGTCGAGGTAGCGGGTTCGACCCCCGTCATCCGCTCCAGCCGCCACGCGGCAGGGAAAATCAGGGTTTGCTTATTGCGAACCTTTTTTTCTTTCAGTCACCCAAAGTTTATTTTTGTTTACCGAAGGGTAGCGTAGTTTCCGAAAGGAAAGCGTTGCCCTTTACGCTTTTTCGGAAACGAAGTCATCCGTAGTGCGTGAGCGACCGCCACGCGGCAGGGAAAATCAGGGTTTGCTTATTAAGGTTGTAACAAAGCAAAAGCATTGACAAACACACAGGCAAAACCCGGCGTTTTTTGAAGATTTTGTATTCTGCGATAGCCCTAAGTTGCGGGACGTCGGGGGCGCCGTCCCCTACATTTGTT
>WQSD01000052.1 GCA_009788105.1 Oscillospiraceae bacterium
GTGAGGGTTGGTGAAGTTTGTGCCTGTCAGCCCCAGCCGAGCCGCTGTGTAGTTCATCAGCATGGCGAACCCCTCCACCGAGCCGGCGATTTCGATAGCAATGGCGGTGGCGGCGTCGTTTGCGCTACGCAACATCAAGGCGAAAAGCAGGGTGCGCATGGTTATCCGCTCCCCAAGAAAGAGGTACATGGACGAGCCTTCCACCCCTACTGCCGCCGCAGGTACAGTCACAACCGTATCAAGGCAGGCATGGGAGAGGGCGACAACCGCGGTCATGATTTTGGTGGTGCTTGCCATAGGCAGGCGGGCGTCGGCGTTGTGGCCGAAGATAGCCGTGCCGCTGTATGCCTCGATTAGGATTGCCCCCCGTGCGGACACGCTTGGATATGCCGCCGCAGGCAGGGCAGGAGCGGACACATACACCGCCCCCGGTGGCAGGGGGGTGGCGGTTTCAGCAAAAATAGGAAGCACAGCTCCTGCCAGCAAAAGTAGGGTTAATATCAGGGTGATGACTTTTTTCATGGTGTTACTCCGTCTTTCGTAGTGTTACCATGATATGAAGAGTGTAGGCAAAAATATGAAAAACCGAACTGAGTACAGTTCGGTTTAGACTGAAAAAACCTAAAACACCTTGGGGCGTTGCCCCAAACCCCACATAGGAACTTTTTGAAAAAAGTTCCTATGAACCTCAAAAACTTTGGTACAAAAGAATTTTATGCTTTTGCGAGAAGAAGTTTTTAGTCAAGTTTTTTTACAAGCCCTTGTGAGCGCTGAAGGCGACGGCATTGGCGGGCTTTGCCATCAAACAGGTCGCCGTAATGCGTGAGCGGGCAAAACTTGTGCGGTGTGGGCGCATAGCCCACGACTTTGACCTTTTTCTCTAAGCTGAACCGAGAGTGCAGTTTGGCTTGTTGTTTTATTGCTCTGCCGAATAAACATTGCATTTTTTGACAAAGAAAAATTGTGCAGACCAAGGCGGGAGGAGGGCGAATATCGAGAATATTTAACCGACGAGCAACGACGGGCTGCGCATTTTTTCACAGTCAAAATGTGTGATGTTTATTCGGCGGAGCAATACTATATTCTTCGGTAGGAAAATTCGGTTTCGCCAAACATAAGAACCATATTTCGACCACTGAAAGTTACTGCCCATATCTCGTTTACTAAAGTGTTGTAATCACCGCCCAACAAGGCTTTTGGGTCGTGAATACTTAAAACATTACCGCTTATTTGCCACGTAAACTCTGTTGTTGAACCATAAACCCCTCGTGTGCCGGTGCCATCCATGCGAAAGTTGTATCGCCAAGCAGAATCATTAGTCCACTCCCAAATTCCAAGAATAGGATGGGCTGCAGTGTTATCTGCCATAAAACGAAAACTTGTTTCAGTGGTATTGTTTTCGCGGTCGATTAGTGTGATAGAACCAGCAATAGAAGAGGAATATTCCCAGTTTTCTCGACGTGGTATATCATCATGTTGCTCGTTTCGTATGGTCAATCTGTTGCCACTGCGTACAGACCAAGTAAAATTTACCGTTCCGGTTCGGTGCATGGCATAGCCTGTGCCGTCGGCATTAAATGTTCGTACAATAGTTCCTGCCCATGTACCCACTAATTGGTGGTGGGTCAAATCAGCACTGTTACACCCGACAAAAGCTACCAACGCAACCAACAAAAATGACATAATCACTGCCAATATTAAAATTTTTTTCATATAAAACCTCGAAGTTTGTTTGCGAGTAATATCTAACAAAAATAGTATACCATAATTGATTTAGTATGTCAAGTATAATATCTTATACTAAATGCCGAAACGAAATGCCGATATGCTATTGACAAACCTGAAATTATACTATATAATGGTAGTGTGATGTGCGAAGGCGATTCGCACCATATAAAAATATAAAAGGAGAACTTTCATGAAAAAGCTCAAAAAGCCCGTTGTTGCACTTTTGTGCATCGCCATGTTGCTTGCGTCAACAGGCGGCATAATATTTGCAACTACAAGACAATCACAGCCCGACCGCAATCCCGACCTACGCCCTAATCCGGTAGAACCTAGTGGGGAAATTGAAGTTTCGCCGCCAGACCAATTTGTCGAAATGTCCGAAAAAGTTTATCTGTACATTCGTGAAAGAATTGCAAACGGTGAAACTTTTGTCGATGTAATTCTTGAAGTTATTGGTTGCGTGCCAACATTCAATGGCTTTTCTGTTTCCCGTGGTTACAGACAATATCGACATTGGTTAGATAGTCTAACCCCTGAAGAACGTGCAGAATATGACGCTGAACGGGAATATCGTCAAGAAAGAATGCTGATTGACCCAGTTTGGTTTGTTTCTTGTCGTTCCACTGGAATGTTTGGTTATGTTACTTGGGACGAATCCCGTGAATTTTGTCGTATTCAAGCAAGGTATTGGAATTCTGAAATATTCTATAGGGATTATGTGGGATTAGAGCAAGCTCTTGCTGACTTTGGTTTAACTTCTACCGAAGAAACACGTCATCAAGCACAGCAATATCGAGAGTTTTCTGCTGTATTAAGAGAGTATCAGTTGCGTGGCGAGCAATACAGAGGTAGCTCTGCACAGTAGCGAGCAAATAGATGGGGAAATATCAAATGTTTCCCCGTTTTGGTTGCCTTGGAATCCACGAACTCGTGTCCATTGGAATACTTTGAACGAAAGACGGTACAGCACTACTGTTTAGGTTCGGAAGCTTTTTCCTCCGCATAACCGAGGAGCGGCGACAATTATTCGGAAATTTCGCAAACCTTCCCCTGAGTACTGAAATTGAATATTAACATACACCCCCAAGGGACAAGTTCTCTTGGGGGTGTGTACTTTTTTTCGCCCCGATTTCCACTATACTCGAATTCCTCAAAAAAGCGCCAAGATTTGCGAGGCTGTTTTTTTGCTAGCCTAGGCGGGAGGAGGGCGAATATCGGGAATATTTAACCGACAACCAACAACGGATAGCGAAAAACAGACCGCAAAGAAGGCGTTGTTTTGAGGAATTCGAGTATACCTTGTCCGCCGACTTTTGCCGTCACATAGTGAGGACATGATTGACCTCACTCCATCTTTAGAAAGCATCTCTTATAATCAATTACAAACGATTTTACAAAAAAACTTGCATTGTCAGTAAAAGTATGCTATAATGTCATTGCCTATCCCACTTTAGCGAGGAAAATTATGCTATCAAGAGAAATTAAAGTTCAAAATGAAATTGGGCTTCATGCCCGCCCTGCTACTATGTTTATTCAAAAAGCAAATAGCTACACTTCGTCCATTTGGGTTGAGGTGGAAAACCGCCGTGTGAACGGCAAAAGTCTTTTGGGCGTGCTGTCCATGGGGCTTGTTAAAGATACAATTTTCACCCTGATTGCCGACGGCTCGGACGAAGAGGACGCGGTTGCGGGGCTTGTAAATCTTGTAATGTACGAGTTGGAGTAGGGATAGACAACCCATGAAAAACAACATTACATTTGATGGTATTATCAACCTATTTACGGAGAAAACTAACTTTACTATCATCGCCCACCGCCGCCCTGACGGAGATGCCGTTGGTTCGGCGGCTGGGCTTTGTCTTGCTTTGCGACACTTGGGCAAAACTGCCCACTGGACAAGTAGCGACCCTGTGCCGCCCTCTCTTGAATTTGTCCCCGGGGTGGAGCATTTCACTTGCACCCCAAACCCCAACGCCTTTGTGGTAACTGTGGACACCGCCACCCCATCTATGTTTGACAAGCTCCCATCGGAGCTTCATCGTATCGACCTGAAAATCGACCACCACGCCAGCGGTGAGGACTACGCCACATATAACTACACCGACACAACTGCCGCCGCCTGTAGCGAGATTATCTTTCGCCTTGCACAGCAGAGCAACGCCCTTACTGATGACGTGTGCCGTGCGATTTATGTGGGCTTGATTGCGGATACAGGGTGCTTTCGCTACGCTAATACTACTGCGAACAGCTTTGCCATTGCGACGGAAATTGCGTGCCGCGGAATTGCTGTTGCCCCCATTGCAGAGGCGTGTTTCGGCACTCGCACGCCAGCCGCCACCGCCGCGCTTGCCCATGCTCTTAACACAGCTGTTTACATGGGAGATGCCGCCATCTGCGCCTTTACTGCGGCGGACAAAGCTCGCCTTGGCATGACTGACAACGACACCAGCGAAATTTCGCCGTTTTTGCGGGAAACCCAGGGGGTGAACTTCTCTGCGGTGCTGACCCAAGCCAGCGACGACCTTACCGAATTTCGCCTGTCCACCCGCTCCCGGGAGAAGTATGACGCCTCTGCCTTTTGTCGCCTGTTTGGGGGTGGTGGACACATTCGTGCGGCAGGAGCAACCATTACCGCCAACAGCCCTGACGCCGCATGGGAGCAGTTGACGGCGGCTGTGAAAACCTTTGTAGGTGAGCGATGAGAAGCGGCGCGTTAATCATCGACAAACCTGCGGGCATGACCTCCCATGATGTTGTGGGGCGGGTTCGGCGGCTGTACTCTACTCGGCAGGTGGGGCATACCGGCACACTTGACCCTATGGCAACAGGGGTGTTGGTACTTTTGGTGGGCAACGCCACACGAGCAAGCGAATATCTGACCGGCGACACCAAAAGCTATCATGCCAACCTGCAACTTGGCATTACCACCGACACACAAGATACTACAGGAGCGACCCTGTCCTCCTCTCCCCTGCGACCGACCGCCACAGAAGTGGCAGAAGTCGCCTCTGCTTTCCTTGGCACAAGCCAGCAAATGCCCCCAATGTACAGCGCCCTAAAGGTAGGCGGGAAAAAGCTGGTTGACCTTGCACGGCAAGGGATTGAAGTAGAGCGAAAAAGCCGAGAAATTACCTTAACCCGTGTAGAAACAGCCCCAATTAACGTGGAGGCTGGGCTGTATTCTCTTGATGTTGACTGCTCCGGCGGCACATATGTGCGAACGCTGTGCCATGATATTGGCACGAATTTGGGCTGTGGTGGGGCTATGGCTTCCCTGCGACGGACAATATGCGGAGGGTTTTCCCTTGAGCAAGCCCACACTCTCCAAACCATCGAAGAAATGGACAGCGAAGAGCGATACGCAAGGCTTATCCCCACAGAAGAGCTGTTCGCCCACCATGAAATACTCTGCCTTCCCGAGTTTTATGCCCGCCTTGCTCACAACGGCGCGGAAATATACCAAGCCAAAATACACACCGACTATCCCATAGGCACACGGGTGCGGTTGTATGATACCACAGGATTTTTCGCCCTCGGTGAAGTGCGAGAATACGAAAACGGAAGCGGGGTGAAACCCATAAAATTTTTCGGTGGATGAGCAGGCATAGACTTTTCGTGAAAATATTGAAAACAAAAAAGGGCAAAAAGGAAATTGACAAAAGTCAAAAATCATGGTATAATGTACTTGCGATAGTTTTTTCGCCCTCAGAGCGATTCACTCGCCCGTCAGGCGTAAGAACATGGTATGTGTCCCCAGAATAATTTTGCTGGAAGGGAATATAATTGGAAGGGAATATGATTATGAATAATAAAACAACAAGAAGAATATGGTTTGTGCCGACTTTGCTTTTGGCATTTATGGTCATGTCTATGGTAGGGTGTTCCGGCGGAAACATGACAATGTTACGAGAAGCTATTGACAGGGCAGAAGAAGTTGATGAAAGCGACGTAACCGCTGCTTCCTTTGCGGTGCTTGCCGAGGCACTTGCTGATGCACTTTTATTATATAATGAGGGCGGAAGTAACGCAGAGATACGCGAGGCTACCCTTCGACTTAACCGAGCCAGAAATGACTTGGATACACAAAACGATTTCTCCGAGTTAATTGCTCTGTTGGACGAAGAACTTGACTCGGCAAATTTCACCGCCGCCTCTTTTGCCCAATACAACACCGCCAGAAACAGAGGGCAAACTGTATTGGCAGACACCGGAGCAAGACAGGGGCAAATCGACGCCGTAGTTTTGGAAATCCGACGCACACGGGATCTTCTTGTTTTTATAGGTAGCCCCGAACGCACAGAATTAAACGAATTGTTGACCGAAGTGCGTGCATTGGACTCAACTTTGTACACCTCACGGACGTTTGACCCTCTCATGGAAGAACTTGAGCGAGCCCAGTATATATATGATGATGCCGGTTCGGGCAGAAACTTTATTACCTTGGCACTTGCTGAACTGCGAGAGGTAAAAAGCACCCTTATTCCCCGAGGAAATGTTTCCGCACTAAGCCAAACGATTACAGCAGTAAACTCCTCTCATTTAACAGGATTGCCAGATGGCAGAAACCCACTAAATTTTTACACCCCGGCAAGTTTTACCGCTTTTAACACCATTTTTGAACAAGCACAGTCCATGGTGAGCAACAATGACTTTTCACAGCAAGAAATTGATGCACTAAACAACAATCTTCTTGCCGCTACTGCTAATTTGGTAGAGTGGGAGGGAACAGGGGCGCTTGTTACCTTGATTGAAAGCGCACAAAGTTATTTTGACCTTGAATCACGATTTACTGTGGCAACCATGATTGTGTTGCGCGCGGCGGTCGGTCGTGCGGAAACAACATTAGAAACTAACTACACTGCCGCACAAATAATAGCCCTTGAAGGTGAAGTTAGCAGTGCCATTGCAGGGATGGCTCGTATCGCCATTGTTGCAAACGGAAACCAAGGGCATTCTCTTCGTGACCGCCAGTTTGAAATTGGGCGAATGAGTGTTACTCCGCGGCAATATTTCCGTGAAGCTAATCGACCGGGCTTTCTTTCCCATATTCGTGGGTTGCCCCAGTTCCGCTCGGAAACTACCATAGGCGGGAATAATGTAATAACTCTTGCAAACGGACTGCAAATCACTGTAGGCAGTAGCATTTTCCAGGCCACCCTTCCCTCCGTTGGTGCAGCATTAACGGCGAACCAGGATATTGTGTCTGTGCTGGGCATAGACTTTTCTATGGACCGCTATGACATCTATGACTCTCTCGGTGCGCCCACATTTTACGAAACCTTCGAGCGATATGGGCAGACCCTCGGGAGGCTGGTGTATGTTGACCAGTCAGAGGGACTTGAGGTTGTGTTTGAATATCACCGCGGAAACGGACATATTGTTCGCATGGCAGTTGTACAGTCGTAAGCGGAAAAACGCCGCCTATTCGCCGAGTTTCAAAACACTCAATAAAATGTGTAACCAATTGACTGCTTGTTGGTATTAACTGATAAGCAGTCAATAATTATTTAGGATTTTTTTATGAAAATACTTGTGCAATTCATGATTATCGTTGTTGTCACCCTTGTTGGAGAGGCAATGGCTTTTTTCATTAACATACCAATACCCGGACCGATTTACGCCTTTGTGCTGATGTTTTTGTGCCTGCTTTTTGGCATAATCAAAATTGAGCAGGTGCGAGAGGCCGGGAAGTTTTTGGTGCTGATTTTACCTATTATGTTCATCGCCCCTGCCGCCGCAATTCTTGAGGAAAGCGACATTGCCGACGTTCTTATACGTGTCATTGTCATCGCTGTTGTAACAACAATTGCAGTTATGGCGGCAACCGGATATACGGCTCAGTACATTGTTCGCAGGCAAAAACGCCGTAACGGCGAAGAATTGGAGGGAGAATAGCGTGGAACAAATTGTTGAATTTATGACCCAATCGCCGACTAACATTGTGTTCGGCACGACGTTGGTTTTAGTGGCATTCTGCATTGGAATATGGATACATAACAAAACAAGGCTTGAGTGCCTTTCCCCTGTGCTTATCGGAATGGCGTTAGTTATAATCTTTTTGCTTGTTGTAAATGTCGGAGAAGAGCGAATTGGCTATGACCAGTTTAGAGAATCCACTGTGTTATTCAGATTCTTGCTTGCACCGGCAACAGTGGCATTAGCGATACCCCTGTACGAAAATGTGAATATTTTGCGAAAAAACTTAGGTGCAATACTGATTGCTGTTACTGCGGGAGTGCTAATCTCCGGATTTAGCGTGTTGCTAATCAGCTGGGGACTTGGCATGAATGAAGAAGCCTTTAGGTCGGTATACCCAAAGTCAATCACTACCGCAATGGGGCTTGCCCTTTCCGAAGTTTGGGCGGGTCGCGAGGGAGTGACCACCGCCGCCATATTTATCACAGGTATGTTCGGGAATATCATGGCTCGTCC